>JACQAP010000007.1 GCA_016194905.1 Betaproteobacteria bacterium | reverse complement strand
TGCAATCATTGCCAGGCTTCGATTCGTCCGACTGCGCTCATCGGTAATTCGATTTAGCGCGTCCACCAGTTCGGCAACCTGGGCCACCGAGTAGTGCGCTGTCATCCCTGGGCGAACATGCCAAAGGATGTCGGCAATCGTTTCTTCCCGAACTTCAGCCTCGCGCAACCGCATTCCCACGGTATGGCGAAGATCATGGATATGAAGATCGGGAATACCTATCTCCTTCCTCGCCCGTTGCCACGCCGTGTTGTTCATGGTCTCCATCGAACCGCCTACATAGACCTTCTTTACGCCCCGGGTCCACACAAACACAAACTCTTCGTGCATTCCCCGAACCGATTCGACGATCGACTGTGCGACGGAATTGCAGACCAGAACGCGACTACGCTTCCTGCCTTTCACGCTCTCCCGCGGAATCTCGAACACGGAGATCCCGAGTTCAGGAACAGCAATTTCCCATTCCCATTTCAGTCCACACACCACTTCGTCGCGCACGCCGGTGTTCAGATCGAACAGCACCATGCGGGCCAAGTGATCCGGTAGCCGGGGTATCAACTCGCGTTGCTCGGCCCAGGTGATAGGGCGAGGTTCGCGCTGATGCCCGATAAGCGGTAAGAGCGTCAGTAGCGGAGGCGTTTCCAGCCAGGTCTTACCATTTTCGTCGCGCCAGCTGCGGGCGGCCAGATTCAACATCCGCCGTACCAGCGTCAGCCCGAGATTGATGGTCTTGTTGGCCAGTCTCCGCGCCTTCCGATCGCGCACAAATGCTTCGAGCGTACCGTCGTGGATCTGATCGAGCGTGCATTGCCCGATATAAGGCATCAACCGTTCAAGGTGATAGATGTCGCTCTCGATCGACACCTTGTCCTGATGATCCAGCAGGTACTTCGCCGCCGCGTCGTCAAAGGTCCGCTTGGCACGTAAGCCGAACAGATGAGATTGACGCAACTGCTCCAACTGATGAATCAGCCAGCTTTGCGCTTCTTCAAGATTCTGGCCGAAACACTGGCGAAGTCGAGTTCCGCGATAGACCTTGTCGACCCACCAGTTACCTTGCCTGTCACGGTAGATGCCGTCTTGCGGTCGGCCCATGATTTGTCTCCTTTCTCACAGGGCCGCCCGTTCCGGTTCTTATGTTCATCGAGTATACGGTCCAGGTCAATGCGATCGAATACGACCGAAGTGCCCAGGCGCGCCGCGGGCAGATAAGGCCGGCATGTTGCTTCGTGGATTTCTGAAAACACTGGGGCGGGAAATACAAAGTTTCGATGGAATTTACGAACACTAACAAGCGTGCGCTTGTTCGAAAACTGGCAGAACTGACGGGGCTGCCGGAACTGATAGTCCCGGAGCAGTTGGCGGAGTATCGGACCTCCTTGCGGACACAAGCAAGTTTTTGGGATTGTTGGAATGTCGCCTGCCGTTATATCTTGGCGACCGCAACTACGGCCGCGCGTGGATGATCGAATCGCCGCGAATGTGCTGATTCTGAGTGGCTAAAGGCTCGCGCTGCTGCAGGATGCTTCGAGTCCCGAG
This sequence comes from Betaproteobacteria bacterium, assembly GCA_016194905.1. NCBI lineage: Bacteria > Pseudomonadati > Pseudomonadota > Betaproteobacteria > Betaproteobacteria bacterium. The sequence continues at coordinate 59,969 of JACQAP010000007.1, read as the reverse complement.
CGCCAGTTCGCACAGACCCATTAAGTCGCCAAAACTGGTGACGTAACGGCGTAAAGGCCGATCCAGCGTTTGCGAATTGGTGCCGCTCACGATCGACCTACATCGAGACCTTCCCTAAGCAGTACGTATATTGAAAGTCCGAGTCAGGGTGCCGACGATACGCCCAAAGACTGGTTGCCCGCTTTGCCGTATTTCATCGTTCCATACGTATTGCAAAGGGTCATGCTCGCCCCTTTTCCGCAAAAATGAACACTTCTTTACATGCGGATTAACATACTAAATTCATCAAATGCCGCCTCGGGCATCAATCATCCGAATTCAGGAAGCGCGACGACAATATTGGCGCTCGAAATACCCACCCACAAACCTGAAATCCCGAGAATCATAAATACAAGTTCGGTTTTCCTCGTGCGCAGGAGCTTTCTCCATTCCGCAATATCAATGTGAGACGGGGAGGGATTATGCTCCGGATGCGTGTGCCACTCGCCGATGTAGTCCAACTTGCGATCAAATCGCTTCCATGCACGCCGCGCGAAACTCTGATGGAACGGAGAGATTCGATGGAAATCGGTTCGCCCCCTTTTGTCTCCACGCTTCGGTGTTGTAGCGAACGTAATTTCGATATGCCGTCCTCTGCGAGCACCCAAGAGAATGCCTCCCGCTTCCTGATCATTGGCAAGGGTTTGGCGATACCGGCTGATTTGATTCAACACGGATGAGACGACGATGACAAACCCATCGTTCCGCTGATTACGAAAGACTATGTCCTCTTGCACGCGGGGCAGCTTTGCAGTCTCGCCAAGTCTTGGTTTCTGACAGGGAACGCCTCGGCATTTTCGCGTGCTCGCGTTCGGAAACGTGGCGAAGGATTTCCGGCTAGCCAATCAATCACAATGTCCGATGCGAGTGCCGCGGCCGACATTGCCGCCGACACCGGGAACATCGTCACACTTTGGCATCCAACGAATCGCGTGGCCGGCGGTTTTTTTATCAACGGCATACGATCCTTCATGCCAATTTTTGGATCATCCACCCACATGCAACGATAGCAGCCCCCTTTCTTTCCATCTACGAATAGCGCTTGGGCAGCTTCCCCGTTTCCTGCGACCCACACGTGCATTAGTGGAGGTGCTCCCCGCCCATGTACGCATTGTTGATGCGCGTAGGCAAGAGCTATGGAAAGGCTTTCCTCGCCGGTAGTGTCAATCAGCAGATCTTCCTCAAATAACTGCTGATATTTACGTACATCTTCCTTGAGTGCACGCAGATTGGCATAGGGAAATTGGGCCTCTAACTCCTTTTTAATCGCGACGCTTTTGTCGAGTGCAAGCGCAGGAAATCCAAGGACGTGCCGCCCGAGATTGCCCGGCTGCATCGTATCGTAGTCAATCAATGTCAAACGACCGCCGTCGCCAACGCCGGCACCGAGTCTTGTTAATGCATGGGCGACATATCCCCCAATGGCGCCGCAACCTATCACTGTCACCTTTTTTCCAAGCAAAGAGTTTCCCTGGATATTGCGTGTATGCACAAATTCGGGAGAGATATCGACCCCGTAGACGCGGGTGATAGGGGTGCGCGCCCCCTTGTTGAAGAGGTAATGCCGATATCGTGCTGGCTTTCGCCTATATGCGTTTCGATGAGTAGATTCAAGTTCAAGGAAAAAACCAAAGAAACCGACCGGACTTGAAAAAACGAAAGCGACAACGTTGTAAGCGAGATAGTCCCGGCTTTCGAGAAGACTCATGAGTCGCTGGCATGCAGTGGGGTCCCAGCGCTTTATCCACTCCATCGTTGCTTTGATTGTCGTAGGAAGTCCACCATCAACATCGACCGACGGATTTTTTGACGTTTCAATAATCCAAACAGGAATCTCTGACGACTGCCGGATCGCGCCGCCGACAGCGTGCGCGAGCCATTCCGGCTCGTCGCCGGTCTGGGTGAGCACGTAAAAGCTCGTCTGCACGCTCTCTATGTACACCAAGCGCGCTCGCTTCTTCTTCTGGTCGATACTTCCTGTATAGACCGATCCCTCGTGCCAATACAGGCCGAACTCGTCATGCGCGCCGAAGCGAAATTCGCGACCGCCAGCGAGCTCTTCTAAAGCTTCCTGCACGCGGAGCAAGCATCTCGCGAACGCCTCGGCTGGCTTGAATCGGTCAAGTACGATCCCGCCGCTGGTGTAGTAGCAAAGATCGCCTCCGGAAAGGACATGCGGTCTGAAGCCTTTCAACACCTCCGGTACAGATTCGAGGAAAACTTTGGGATGGGAAACAAAGTCCCAATCCGCAATCTCAATACGCACAAGTACCGGCTGACCTCGACAGGTCAGCTCACCCCGAAACGCCTTCGTCGCAGACGCCTGCGCACGGATTTGCTTGAATCCCTGGGTGCGCAGCCACCTGGCGACAGGGCCGAAAGATGCTACCGACATTTAGCCGGACTTTGAGCGACGGACTTCGGGCTGGGGCACCACAACGGCGGGCGCGGCTCTCACCACCGCCTGCGGAGTGCCATCAATGATCCAATCCAGTTCGCGAGGCATCCGGGGTCCGAACTGCAGTTGAAGCCCGTTCAATACATCAGTCTTTTCCCAGCGATTCGCATCGAGTCCGTGTTTCAGCACTCGATAGAGAACCTGGGCCTTCGCCTCGGCGGCAATACGATCGTCGGGGCCGAGGTTGTTAAAATCTTCGCGCTCGTCAATTAAATTCTCATGGAGATCACCCGAAAGCTTGTCGGCGAGCTCGCGCGCAACCTCAAGCAAGGCAAGGTCATCACGACCGTGCATCGGCTGAAAGGACTGGCACGCGCAAATCATGAGGGCTACTGAAGATGGCCCGCCTTCTATCCATTGAAAATCCCGCCAGCCTTTCAGGTAGCGGCAGATTCTGCGCAGTTGCTCCCCGTGTTCCGCAATCTGGTGACGGAACCAATCCGAAACCACGCCCGGGTCAGATGCTTTCCACTGGCCATTGCGAGTGGCGAGGACGATCTCCTTCAGACTATCCCAGTCCGGCTCCGGCAATTCGCCAAAAGCGCTTGCTTCAGCGTAATGCTCGTCCTTGAACGTGAGTGACTTCGCCAGCACGCGCTCCTGAATGGCAGTGAACTGCGCATCGGGTGCCGCATATGGTGGTACATCTACATGGCAATCCTTGCCGATCACGACCCGAACGCATGTGTCTTTCGCGCAGAGAGTCCAACCCTCCTTCGCGCAAAGGGATTTGAGCAATTTTTCGAGCAGACCGTAGTAAACAGTGGCGGCAATCTTCGGGTGATTGTCCTCCCACACCGATACGGGCAGGTAGACGCCGAGATCCCAATCCATCTCCTGCGGCGGCACCTGAGCGCGTTGGATGCATGTGTTGTAAGACCAGGACCCCTGCGTTCTGAAACGAGGTGACACCTTCCTCGTCTGATCGAGAATCGTCATCGAGGCTTGCTCGATTCCCTCACGGAGGTGGTCGCGAATTTTATTCTTTGCCTGCGTGAGATGTTGCCGTTGCTCTTCAGTGGGCAAAACCACGCAGTAGTATGAGCGGTCATTGTTGGAACTGTAGAAAAGCCGGTGAAGATTAAGCATCGTCGCTGTTCCTTATGTTTTGATTCGGTCCGTGGTAAAAAGCCGGCTCGTCCGGCTTGTGGCTCATGAAGGCGCGGAAATCGGGGCGCCCAAAACATTGCTGCGCAAGGTGGTTCGCGCGGCCGATCAAGACGCTGGACGCAGCCTCGTCTGTTTTGTCCAGGCCAACTGACGCCGACTGCGCTTCGGTAACTAAAACGTCTACGTCCATGTAGCGCTCGCCGAGAGAATGGCTCAGCATGAATTTACTGAGCGACTCTTGCGCTGAAATGGTCAACTCGAAAATGCTGCTTGCCCAGCGAGCTTTACCGCGATTGAGCGTCGCCGTCGGATCTGCCGTCACCTGGCTCGTGATCGTGCCGACGGCAAGAACATGTACATCTGTTGGGTTTTGCCCCAAGAATTCACGCGCCTCGTGCACTGCAAGCAATCCTGGCGCGTTTGCTACCAAGCCACCGTCTACGTATTGCTGGGAATTAAGTTCGTAGATCGGGAAAAAAGTCGGTGCGGCGCTGGTTGCCAGGGCCACATCGACCATGGATAGCCGATGATCCCGGCCAAAATTTGCATGGTGGGGCGTCTTGAAGAGTTGCGGCGCGCCTGAGGTATAGTTCACAGCGGGGATTAGAAGACGCGTCCTGCTTTCCCCGAGAAGTCGTCCGCCGAGAAATTCGTCGCGCGATAGCAATGCTTTTAGATAACGATTGTCGTACTTCGCGCCGAGCCAACCGGAGAGAAGGCTCCTCGGATGGAAAATTCTAGAACCATGGCTCTTGAATATTTCCGTCAGCCGCGCAGCAGGGATACGGAGTGCCAGTGCCAGCGCAAGGATGCCGCCGATTGAGGTTCCTGCGATCAGGTCGAAGCGATCCGCGATCCTCCCTCCGTATTGCTCCTCCATCAGTTCAAGAACGCGGGAAGAGAACAAGCCGCGGTAGCCTCCGCCGGACAGTGCAAGTATCTGAAATCTTTTTCCCATTTAATATTAAATAGATACAATAATTGTTGGCATATTCAGCACAAACTCGTAAAGATTATATCATGCGATCATATTGATCGCGTATACTCCTCTTAAAGATTTTAACTATTCATGGAATTCAAATAAATGGCGGTTGTTGCTCAGAAGCGTTCTAAACATTTGCCTACGGCTGACATCACACCTGGAGCGCATGAACGACTCGTTTTTATCGATTTTCGCTGTCTGTTTTTGGGGGAGTTGAAGCGAACAGACCTGATAAGTCGATTCGGCATCGGGACTGCCGCGGCGACGCGGGACATTGCGCTCTATAGAAAAGAGCTAGGCGGCCGGATCGATCTTGATCCAGTCAGCAAGTCCTACCGACCGGCAAAGCAATTCACCGCCAAATTCGAACATGACGTCGAGCGAGTGCTGACGGCGTTGTCTAGAGGTTTCGGCGAAAGTCAATCAAGCAGGACGCGTGCGTTATTGCTATGCGAAACTCCACCGGAGTTGTGCACCCCGCGCATAGAGGTACTCGCGCCGATTACTCGCGCGATTTATCGAAAAAGTCCCGTGAGTATTCGTTACAGCTCATTCTCGAGCGGCGAATTGACCCGAGAGATAGTTCCCTTCGCGCTTGCCAATAATGGTGTGAGGTGGCACGTACGGGCGTTCGATCGATTGCGGCAGCAATTTATCGACTTTGTTCTCACTCGTATTCACGAAGCCAATGACAAGGAATCAAGTCCCGTCGAGGAGCATGAGCTTCCTGAACACGATTTCGAATGGGGACGCATGCTTGAACTGGAACTCGTTCCGCACCCGAAGGAAACACGTCCGGAGATTGTGGCGATGGACTACAAGATGAAGGACGGTGTATTAAAAGTCCGCGTACGGGCGGCGCTCGCCAGCTACCTGCTGCGTCAATGGATCGTTGACTGTTCGCCGACACACTCATTGATCGGCCCTGAGTACCGACTTTGGCTTCGCAATACACCGACCTTGTATGGCGTAGCGAATGCGCACCTCGCGCCAGGATACGTGGCGTCATCAAGTTAGCATTGAGTTATCGCGGATCAAGAGCGTTCATGTGCGCCCTCACTATCGGCAAGGAGGGAGATGCAAATGCGCCTGAATGTTGGTCCCCTCTGAGGGATATCTACTGGATCACGGGGCGTTAGCGATCGTGTCGTTTCACTGTCGGGTTGCTGTCGTGTCCGATAGCCCGAGAAAGGTCAATGCTGAAGGCTCTTCAACCCCTAGGTAGGTGACTGATATGAATGCAGGACAGAAAACGCACCCCGAAACCATGCGCATTGTTACACCGCAAGAGTTTAGTCACGTCGTACAAATATTGCGGGAGATGAGGAAATGGTCCCAGGAAACCTTGTCAGCCATCAGCGGCTTGAGCGTCCGTACGGTACAGCGCGTTGAAAACGGAGAGCCCTCGAGTGTCGACACGCGACGCGCCTTGGCTCGCGCTTTTGAATCAGAGGACATCGATGTCTTCAACAAGCCTTGTGACGTTCCAACTAAAGAACATCTACTAGCCGAGAAAGAAAAATTTGAACGCGACCATGTGACGGTTGCGTGCAATCTGGTCAAATCAGGGCGCGACCTTATGGCCGCTTTCACGACCGCCATGGCAGATCAATCCATGCCCGCAACGCCGATGAATGACGCTGCTGAAGAGACATTTGCGACGTTACTGGACTACCTCCGAGACTGGCGAGATTGCTGGGATTTGACGAGCGAGGTAGACAAGCTCGAAGTCTATAGAGAAATTCAAAATCTCCTAGATTCTCTGTTTGCGGCAAATATATCCGTGGTGATCGCGACACGCGATGTAAAACTTATGTCACCGAGCTGGCCAGATAAGACACCATGGCCTGTGACGGTGCTTCACATGGCCGCCTTTGAGAAAGGCGCAGAACCCAAAGAGATCTGGGTCCGCCGTCAGGTCAAGTTCGGATAAATCGACGCTTCTACTTAATTGGTTCTGCCCCGCGCTGCAGAATTTCGAGGTAACTGGTATAGACGTAAACTCTGTTACGGTCCTGACCGGTCACTTCTTTTACGATGCCCAGGTTAAGCAATTCGACGAGCGCGGAACGGGCTGTCGGCGCCGAGACATTTAGTTCCTTTTGGACGTTTGGCACGGTCGCATATATCTGTTTTTCCATGAGGTCATACACTTTATAAACGGCCGCGTTGCTGCGGCCTGAGCGCGCCAGAATTTTGTCGCGATCGGTCTTTATGAGGTCTGTGAGCTCACGTGCCGTGGTCGCGGCTTCATTGGCGACTTCCGCGACGCCACGTAGAAAGAATTCGACCCATTCTTCCCACGCGCCTTTCTGGCGAATGTCCTGGAGGGCGCGGTAATACTCGTTTCTATTGATTTTAAAATAGAGGCTCAAGTACAGAGTGGGCTCGCGCATCAAGCCACCAGCGCACAAAAACAATGTGATTAAGAGCCGGCCCAGTCGCCCGTTGCCGTCATGAAACGGGTGGATCGTTTCGAATTGCGCGTGGATGAGAGCGGCGCGCACAAGGACTGGCAACGAGGGCTTTTCTTCGTTGATGTATTTCTCCAGTTTGCCCAGCAAGGGAAGAACTTGGTCTGCGGGAGGAGGCACGAAATTTATCCTTCCGTATCCGTCTTGTATCCAGACTTGTGAGCGGCGAAGTTCGCCAGGATCTTTATTCCGGCCCCGCTGCCCTTGCAGCAGTATTCGATGCAAGTCTCGCATCAGATTGAGCGTAACTGGATAGCCTTCCCGAACTCGCGAAAGCCCGGCGCGGATAGCTGCGACGTAGTTCGAGACCTCCTCGACATCTTCCGCTGGGACGCCTGGCGCAGCCTCTATCTCATGAAGAAGCAGGTCGGAAAGCGATGACTGGGTTCCCTCGATTTGCGAGGACAGAAGCGCTTCTTTCCGAAGATAGGCGTAAATGAAACGGTCGACATCGGGTAGCAATTGCGCAAGCCCTTCCAGCTTGCCAATAGCGACTTGAGCCTGCTCAAGCAGCCCTAGCATCGGCTCCAGTTGGAGGGGAGGTACCGGCGGCAGCACAGGTGGGATGAAAGCTTGTGCTGCCTTTCCAGCCGCAACCGTTGGAACGTAGTTCCCGAGGCGGGAATTGTCTTTCTTATCGTCTGCCATAGATTATATAAAGGAAAGATAAAATGTAATAACTTTCTTATGACTCCTTTTTAGATCATATTAAGAAAGATAAAGGCATCTGGCAACCCCCATTAAGAAGGGTAATCTAAATTATCTTCCTTAATATAAGGTTAGTACTGTACTAACACCTCCACCGACCGAACTCGAACCTCAAAGGCTATTGGCGAGATTTCCAATCCAACTTTGGCCGCCCATTTCAGGCCGACTCACGCTCTACCGGCACCCAAAAATCGGGGACGCAGGTTCGGTTGCGCCGAGAAAATAGGGCCTACTAAAAAACATCCTCCCCCTTCAACTGATTCACGGAGTAGTCGATGCCATACGTCACTCTTCGCTATGAACGTGCAAAGCTTTACGAGGAAGTCTGGGTAGAAGCCGTCACTACCGTTGCAAAACGCTATGGCATATCGGACGTGGCACTCCGAAAAATCTGCAGAAAGCTCGCCGTGCCGCTGCCACCGCTCGGCTATTGGGCCAAGCTCGCTGCCGGAAAGAAGCTCCCTACCCCGCCACTTCTCGAATATTCCGGGCCTGCCGAAATCGTCAGGGAACGTTACGTCAGCGATGTGCCCGTAGAGCCGGATCCGGCCCATCTCGTCGCCAGGCGCGAGTTCGAAGCTCGGCCCGAGAATCGGATTGTTGTCGCAGAAACGCTCGATCGACCCCATGCATTGGTCGCCGCGACCGAACGCGCTTTCCGAAAACCGAAGCGTCGGAACCCTGACGATCAGCCGATCACCGAACGGCCGGCACTGGCTATTTCGGTAAGCGAAGCGAGTCTGCCGCGAGCCCTGCGGATCATGGATGCGCTGATCAAGGCACTCGAAGCCCGAGGCATGACTTTGCGCATCGAAACGGACGACAAGCGGCGCACCTGCCTGACTCTCCAGGGGCAAGTCATCGCAATTCGTCTCGCGGAAAACATCTCGCGTACCGAGCGTGAACCCACCGAGAAAGAGCGCCAGGAAATCAAGAAATATGGCTATACATACCTTCGGGATCGCTACTCATTCCAGCACACCGGCATGCTGAAACTGGGGATTCTCGGCGACTATCGCGATGAACTGCAGAAGGTCGTGGGCGATGGTAAGCAGCAACGTATCGAGCAGCTCCTGAATGAGTTCATAGTCAAGATCGAGACGGAAGCGGTGCGCCGAAAGAGAGAGGCTGAACACCACGAACGGCAGCGTCTGCGATGGGAGGAAGAGGCACGCCTGCGACGCGAATACGAAGAGAGACAGCGGAAGGAAATGGAACGATTCAAATCGCTAGAGGAGGCAGCACGCAACTGGAAACGGGCGGAAGATCTCCGCACCTACATTGCTGCCGTGGAAACAAAAGCAGCGCGCGAACAAGGTAGCGTTGCGTTGGAAAGCGACCTCGGTCAGTGGATTGCCTGGGCGCGGCAGAAAGCCGATTGGATCGATCCGATCATCAATGTCGAGCGTCCGGTAGACGACGAGGACGAGTGTCCGGTACTCGACGATGAATAGGTAACCGCGGCTTCGGCAGCGCGCAGGGGCGGTGCGCTTCGTACCGTCACGGCCTCAAGATGGGTGGTGCCATGCGGTCCCCGCAACGCCGCATGACCCACTCGTTATCAACCTACTCAGCACTATCATTTTTCATCCTTTCGAGCTCGTCTTTGGCCTGCACCTGGGCCGTTGGAATGATGCCGTGCTCTCGCGTCGCGGCCACCGAGCGCAGGATGTTTCGAGTTTCCAATACCGCTTCGCACAGTCGCCAATAGGCCGGGGGAACGGGTGCCTGCATCGCCATTTCCACGCCTTCCAGGAGCAGTCCGCGCTCGATTAAAAGCCGGTAGTAGTCGGCGTCAGCGACGCCTCTCTTTCGCGCTCGCTGGGTTACCTCTTCAGCCAGATCAGTTGGCAAACGAAGTGCCTTCGGAATCATCGGCCGCATGCCGCACTTCTCCTTTCATGTATCTGCAAATGCGTACAGAAGTCGTTGACGCAACGGCACTTGATCACGAATGCGTATTCAACTGAGGGCTGCATGCGTAGTCACTCCATCTTGTTGACGGTACTTGCATTTCCGGCTCATCGCGAGAGTGCATCAGGTGTGACAAAAAAATTACGGGGCCCCGCCGGTTTTATCGGCGGGGGAAACCCACTTCACAGACCACCGTTGTGCGCCCTTCGCTGGAATGGTGGCGCCCTCCTTCTCCTGCGCCCGAAAATCCGCGTCCTTGTCCATCACATACACGAGCGCGCGCTCGACCAGGTCGGCGAGTTTAAGGGCGCCGCAGAACACGCGGTAACGCTCCACGGGTTCTTGCACGTCGCGGGCAATCTTGACGCGCAGGAATGTGCGTTCCTTTGAGGGTTCGGATTTGAGAATTGCCATGACGCTCATTCAAAGTGGAATTGAGGAGTGGTGACCGCGCCGACTGTAGTGCCAGGCCTGCGAGGAGGAAACTCCCAGTTCTGCCAGGCATGGCAATGCCTCACGACGTTTCTCAGGTTCAGTGTGCTGCGACCGGCTAAAGTTCGTGCGAAATCGCGATCTATGGCCACGGGCGACTTTCTTGGGTCGGAGGCGCGATCCGATCTCCGCGCTTCCCACCGAATTCTGGCTGCCGGTGCGAGCGCGGTTTCTTGCGTGAACACGGGCAATCCACACTTTGCGACAGGAGCGCAAACATAGCGCTCGTGTCGTTAAACGTTTCGAAGTGAGTGTGTCGATTTTCAGATTCGCGCCGGACCACCGGTTCATTCAGCCGCGACACACAGCCGTTTTAACCCAGCCGCCGCCCGCTCCGAACAGTTAAAATCGCGCGTGCAGCCCATTCAACAACCGTAGGATGGGTCGAGCGCAGCGACACCCATCTGCCAATTCGAGAACAATTCTACGTGTCACAGGCACGGGAAAACCGATCCCCGGAGACCCACTTGAACGCCCGCCAGAATGAATACCAGCAACCCATCGGTCCCCCAGTCATCGGCTGGACGCCCCGGCCGTTGCCGCCCCGCTCCGCGCTCGTCGGCCGCCACTGCCGGCTCGAACCGGTCGACGCCGGGCGGCACGCGGCCGATCTGTACGAGGCGTACAGCGAGGCTGCCGACGGTCGCGACTGGATGGACGTACCTGTTCGTCGGACCGTTTCCCGATTTCGCCGGCTATCGCGACTACCTCGTCAAGGCGACCGCGAATCCGGATCCGCAGCATCACGCGATCATCCATCTGGCCTCGGGCAAACCGGTCGGCACCGCGGCGCTGATGCGCATCGACCCGGCGCATGGCGCGATCGAAGTGGGCCACATCGCGTATTCGCCGCGACTCCAGCGCACGCCGGCGGCGACCGAGGCGATGTACCTGCTGATGCGGCGCGTGTTCGACGAACTGGGATACCGGCGTTACGAGTGGAAGTGCGACGACAACAACCTGCGCTCGCGCGCCGCGGCGGCTCGTTACGGATTTCAGTTCGAGGGGATTTTTCGCCAGGCGATCGTCTACAAGGGACGCAGCCGCGACAGCGCATGGTTCTCGATCATCGACAGCGAGTGGCCGGCCATCCGCAGCGGCTTCGAGCAATGGCTGTCCCCGGCGAACTTCGATGCCGCGGGCAACCAGGTCGAGCCCCTGTCGGCGCTGGTCGCGCGGTCGCGCGCCTGAAAATCGTCATGCAACCGGAAGCAACTGCTGCCGGCGCGGCGAGGATTCGTCCCGCGGACGATCCCGCGTGCTGCTGCGCCTGATCCCGTTTGCGCTGGCGCTGGCGTGGGGCCTCAACTGGCCCGCGGTCAAGATCTTGTTGTCCGCGTTCCCGCCCTTCATGCTGCGCCTGGTGAGCCTGGGCAGCGGGGCCATCCTGTTGCTGATCGTCGCGCTGCTGCAGGGCAAGCGCCTCACCCCGCAGAAGGGTTCATGGCGCGGGGTCATGATCGGCGGCATTCTAACGGTCGCGGTCTTCAACCTGTCCGCCACGCTGGCGCAACTCAACACCAGTACCTCGCGCGCCGCAGTGCTGACATTCACCATGCCGATGATGTCCGCCATTCTTTCCTGGCTGGTGATCGGCGAACGGATCGAGGGGCGCAAGATCGTCGCCCTGGCACTGGGCATGGTCGGTGTGTTCGTTCTCGCCTGGCCGGTGTTTGTTTCGCTGGCGCAGGTCCATGATGCGCGCCAGGTCAAGGGCCTGATCTTTCCGCTGGTCGCCGCATTCGGCTGGGCAGCGGGCACCGTCTACCTGCAACGCTGGCCGGTGGCCAGCGAACGCATGGTATTCACCGCCTGGCAGCTGATGGTTGGCGCCGCGTGCGGAGCAGCCGGCGCGTTACTGGCCGGCGAACATTTCCCGACCGGGCCATTGAGCATCCGGGTGATCGTCGCGCTGTTCGTCCACATCGTCCCCGGCACCGCGATGGCCTACTGGCTGTGGTTCATCATGAGCGAGCGGGTCAGCGCCACCGTTTCGTCGATCACCACACTGATGGTGCCGGTGGTCGGCGTGCTGGGGGCGATGGCGCTGGTCGGCGATCGTCCCAATGCGCTGGACTGGGGCGGGTTCGCCTTCGTGCTCGCAGGAGCGGCGCTGATCGTGCTCAAGCTCGACCTTGCGCCTCGCGAAGCGAGTGAAGTGAAGGCGTAGTTCCGTTTCGGCAGTGCAGTCAACGGCACGCCGGCGGGCAACGGATATCGTAGGATGGGTGGAGCCTGCTTCCGGCGGAATAACTCTGGCCCGCATGGAAGCAGGCGGAATCTGGCGACTACGGCCGGCGCAGGCCACGTACGCGCAACGCGCCCAATGCCGCCAGAATCAGACCCAGCACTGCAAGTTGCCACGGCGCGACACAGCAACGGGGTCAGGACCTGCACTGTCTTGTGCGGCGTAGCCGGATAAGCGTATTCACGCACAGACGTGTATGAACCCCTCGTCGTCTAAATGTGCAATCAGATCTTCATAGGCTGGAATTGTTGTGCCCGCAATTTCAATGCGATGAATATGGGCCTCCGCAATGACGAGGACTTGCGCACCCGCAGCTTGGGCAGCAAGGATCCCAACGGCAGAATCTTCAAATATGAGGCATTCCTTCGCATTGACGCCCAATTTTTTGGCGGCAAGTTCGTAGCCTTCTGGATCGGGCTTTCCGGTCGTCACATCCTCCGAGGTAACCAGGACTTTGGGTAAAGGAAGGCCTGCGGCTTTCAGCCGTGCCTTGGCCAGTGCCAAGGGAGCGGAGGTGACGATAGCCCAACGGTTCGCCGGCAGAGATCGCAAAAACTTTGCGGCGCCAGCAATTTCTACAATACCGTCTACGCTAGCGATTTCCGCTTCGGTGATGGCCTGCGCTTCTATTTCTGGGTTTATGCCGGGTAATTCTAAGGCAGCTATCCTGTCAACCGAACGCACGCCGTGAATGGTTGGCAAAAAAGATACGATATCGAGTCCGTGATCAATTGCCCACGCACCCCACACATGCTCCGCCGCGGCTATGGAATTAAGGACCGTGCCATCCATGTCGAAGAGGAGCGCTTTATATCGGCCTTCAAATAACGATCCCGTGTTGTCCATTTACTCGATCGATGCCCGGTACGCCGCTTCACGGCAATAAAAGTTGAGCATCCCGCCGAGTCTCTGTTGCCGGCAGGCCATCCCAACTCCTTGCAAAGAGCTCGGCACCGGCCGGATCAGGCGATTGCCCAGCCCCTGATGATTTCGCTCCCCATGGTCATGGTCCAGGTATTCGGCTACCGCGCGATGCAACGATGCCCGCCCGATGAAGATGATCCGATTCAGGCATTCGTCCTTGATCGAGCGAACAAATCACTCCGCATAGGCATTCAGGTTCGGTGATCGCGGCGGTAGCCGGATGACGTTCGTCCCGCTGCCCCGGATCAGCTGCCGGAATTGATCCGTGTACTTGGTATCACGATCCAGAATGAGATACCCCTTCCCGCGCATCGCCCCGCTTTCCGCATCGACCAGATTGCGCCCTACTTGCAGCATCCACGCTTCATCCGGACTCGTCGTGATTCCTACAAGGTCCACGACACGATCAGCAAGGCTGATCACGAAGAGAAGATCGTGAGTTACCAGCCCTCTTCCTGTCGATACTTCCACCGTCAAGAAGTCGCTTGCGGCAAATACCTCCCAATGTGCCTTCAAGAATGTCGACCACGTTGTCCTCTTGCTTCGCTCGGGCGATGGCTCGATGCCGTTGCGCTTCAATACATTGGCCACAGTCCTACGACCAACACGGTGGCCCAGGTTGCCCAGCGCCCCTTGAATCCGGGTGTATCCCCAACCTGGATTGTCCTGGGCCATGCGCACAATCAGAGCGCAGACTCTTCTGTATGATCCCTGGCCGCCCAGGCCTGCGCCGGTGCACGAAATTCCACTTCTCGGCGATCAGCCGTCGATGCCAGCGCAGCGTATCCGGAGAAACGACCGTGTCCAGTTCGAGCAGCGCCTTGCGTCCCACTGCCTTGGCTTTCCTCGCCAACAGCGCCCGCTCCGCGTCGGTGAACCGGATCCGCTTTCCGCGCAGCCGGTCTTTAAGCGGCCGGTTCTCGGCCTGAAGGAATTCGATGACGATCAATTGGTGGCGATGAACCCAACCAGCCGCGATCATCAGCAGAAACGAGAGCAGAGGTGGCACGGAACCCATGCAACCAGTCTATCGCACGCACCGGCTGAATTGTTGGACAGCACGGCGCCCAGTAAGACGGTCGCCAGCGCTGTGACTGTCCCCCCTGAAAGACCAACCCTCGCGATGATTGAACTCAGCGCGCAAGAATCGATTAAGCTGAATCGTCAGTCGGCCATGCGCTCGAACAGAATGTCTTGCGCACCCTGCCAGAGAACGAGTTTGCCGAACGCTTCCAGATGTTCGCGCCCCTGCTCCACGGTCAAGAAGTGATTGCCGGCCAGTTGCCCCATCCTGCTGGCGAAGCGCGAACTGCCATAAACGAACAGGATCTCCGTCTCGCTGAACCCGCCGGGATAGAACAACAAGTCACCTCGAGATCCGTGGCTGGTATGGTTCTCGAACGCCAGTCCCGTTGCCATCTCGCCCAGGGGAATCCAGACCGCTTCGCCGCTCCAGCGCGAGTGAATAACTTTGTTCCGGAACGGCAACAGGCCCGCGAACAGGGCGCAGGTCGCCGGCGCTTTTTCGGTTTCCATACGCGCAATGAATTCGAACGGCCCGGCACTGATCTTGATGCGCTTCGTAACCGTCATATTTTTCCGGATTCCCCGCGGCTCAGATATTCCCCCATGCCGGTGCGGCCAAGCCAGCCGCCGCCATCGACGATGCACTGCCCGCGCAGAAAAACCTTTTTCACACGGCCCGTTACCGGCCGCCCCTCGAACAAGCTGTAATCGACCCGGCTGTGCTGCTCCGCCGCGCGGATGGTCCACTGCTCTTGCGGATCGAACAGCACGATGTCCCCGTCCGATCCCACGGCGATCGTTCCCTTGCGCGGGAACAGGCCGAACAGCTTGGCCGGCGCGGTCGAGGTAATTTCGACGAAGCGATTGATCGACATGCCCTGCTTTTTGACCGCGCCGTCGAAGATGAGGGGCAGTCGGGTCTCGACTCCGGGCGCGCCATTCGGGATCTTGCTGAAGCTGTCCGCGCCCTGCTGCTTGGAGAACTTCATACCGTGAGGCTGTTCGTTGAAGCAGAACGGACAATGGTCGGTCGACACCACTTGCAGATCGTCAGTCTTCAGCCCGCGCCAGAGGTGCCCCTGATGGTGGTGATCGCGCAGCGGCGGGGTCATGACGTACTTGGCGCCTTCGAACCCGGGCCTCTCATAATCCTGCGCCGTAAGGAACAGGTAGTGCGGGCAGGTCTCGGCATGGACGGGAATACCGCGGTCGCGCGCCTCCGTCACCGCCGATAGCGCTTCCCCCGCCGACAGGTGCACGATGTAGAGCGGCGTGCCGGCCAGTTCCGCCAGGCAAATCGCCCGATGCGTGGCCTCCCCTTCGAGGATCGAAGGGCGAGTAGTGGCGTGGTACTTGGGCGCTTTCAGTCCCTGCGCCACCGCTTCCTGAACCAGAACCTGAATGACCGGGCCGTTCTCCGCGTGGATGCAGGTCATGGCGCCGTTGGCGCCCGCCACGCGCATGGCCTTGAACAGCGCGCCATCGTCCACCATCAGCACGCCGGGATAGGCCATGAACAGCTTGAAGCTGGTGACGCCTTCGTGCCTGATCAGCGTTTTCATGTCGGCCAGGCTCTGGTCGTTGACGTCGAGCATGATCATGTGTGCGCCGACATCCACACATGCGCTGGCTCGGCGTTTGTGCCAGTCCTCAAGCCCGACCAACGGACTCTTTCCAGCCGTTTGGTTGCAGAAGTCGATGAGCGTGGTGGTGCCGCCAAATGCGGCGGCCTTGGTGCCGGTCTCGAAGGTGTCCACGGTATGCGTTGGACCGAACTCCCAGTCCAGGTGGGTATGCACGTCCACCCCGCCAGGCAGGATCAGAAGACCGTTCGCGTCATGTACCTTGACGTCCGCGCCTGCTGCGATGTTCTTGCCGATGGTCTGGATGCGACCATCGACGACCACGATATCGGCGGTGTAATCATCCACCGCCGTTACGATCCTCCCGTTCTTTATCAGGGTCGCAGCCATCTAGCGTTCCTCCTCGGAAAGGTTTGCGTTTTTATATTCGTCGTGCGCGACGCATCAGGGCGCCAGCGCGGCCACGGTTTGCGCAATCGGCCCGTTCTTGGCACCGGACAGCAACACCATCAACAGCAACCTTGCCTTGGGCCCCTTCAGGTCACCCGTAAAGATTGCGCCCGCATTGGCAAGGTCGCGGCCCCCGCCACCGCCGCCGTAAATCGCCTGCACGCGGCCGGCGGGACACCGCGACGTAATCAGAACCGGAATGTTCTTGCGCTTCGCCCGCTGCACGAGTTGCGCCAGTCGCGATGGCCCGTTGCCGCGGCCGAAGCCCTCGATTATCAGACCCGCGACACCGCGCTCGATGGCGGCCTCGATGCCGCGAAGGTCCATGCCGAGAACGAGGCGGAAGAGCTCCACGTTTTGTTCGAGCCGGTCGACTCTGAACGAGCGCCGCAGGACGGGCCGCCGATGGATGACGACCGTGCTGCCGTCGACTGCGCCCAAGGCACCGTGTTCGTACGATTGGAAGGTTTCCACCGCGCTGGCGTGGACCTTGGTCACATCGCGCGCGGCGTGGATGGTTGCGTTGAAGCAGATCATGGCGCCGAGCCCGCGAGCCAACGGCGACGCCGCGACCCGCAAGGCGTTGAGCAAATTGGGGGGACCGTCGGATTGCGGATCATCGTGGGCACGCTGCGCGCCGGTGAACACCGCCGGCTTGTCGGAATCGAGCAGCAGATCGGCCAGATAACAGGTCTCCTCCATCGTATCGGTGCCGTGCGTGACCACCACTCCCGCCACTTCCGGCCTGGAGAGTGCATCCCGGATGCGCCCGGCAAGATTGAAAGCGAACTGCAGATCCATTTCGTAACTGGGGATGGTCGCCAGGTCATGAACTTCGATGTCGGCGACATCGGCCACCTGCGGCAACGTCTGGAGAAGCGCATCGGCACGCTGGGAGGCGACCGTACTGCCCAGCTTCGGGTCATAACGCGACGCGATGGTTCCGCCTGTGGCCAACAGTACGATCCTGGGTTTCATGCGTCGATTCCTTTTGCGCGACCCGCCTACTCAGCGATCCGTGCCTTCAGGAGCATGACGTTCAGCAGCACGTTGCAGCCCGTGGCCAGGTCTTCTTCCTTGGCGTTCTCGATCTCGTTGTGACTGATGCCGCCTTCACACGGGACGAATATCATGCCGGTAGGGGCAACTCTCGCCATGTAGATGGCATCGTGGCCGGCGCCGCTGACGATGTCCATGTGGCTCAAACCCAGAGATTGCGCGGCATTGCGTACCGCGGATACGCATCCGGCTTCGAAATTGCAGGCTGGGTAATTGGCGACGCGCTCGACGCTGGCACTGACTTTCCCCTCCCGCGCAAAGCGCTCGCACGCCGCACGCATCTCGCTTTCCATGCGGTCGAGCGCCTCGTCTTGCGCGTGGCGCAAGTCCACCGAAAGCCGCACCTCTCCCGGAATGACGTTGCGCGAATTGGGCTTGACCTGCATGAATCCCACCGTGCCGCGGCCGTCGGGCTGGTAGCGGTTGGCGAGCGCGTTGATCTCGGCAACGATCTTCGATGCGACGAGCAACGCATCCTTCCTCAGCCGCATCGGCGTGGGACCGGCATGCGCGTCCTGCCCGGTGACAACGACGTCGTACCAGCGCAGGCCCAGCGCGCCGAGCACGACGCCGATCACCTTGCGCGTATCCTCCAGAATGGGTCCTTGTTCGATATGCGCCTCGAAGTAGGCGCCGACGGGCCGGCCGCCGATTTTTTCCGCACCGGCGTAACCGATCTGCTCGAGCGCCTGGCCGACCGTCACGCCCTCCAGGTCGGCGCGTTGCAAGGTGGATTCGAGCGGGAAGGCCCCCACGAACACGCCCGATCCCATCATCACCGGCGTGAAACGCGAGCCTTCCTCATTGGTCCACACCGCCACTTCGATTGGCGCTTCAGTGCGGATCTTGTGATCGTTGAGGGTGCGAATCACTTCGAGCCCGGACATCACCCCGTAGTTGCCGTCGAATTTTCCGCCCGAAGGCTGGGTGTCGATGTGGCTGCCGGTAATGATGGGCGGGAGCGCATCATTGCGGCCCGCACGCCGCGCAAAGATGTTGCCGATGCCATCGATCGCGATGCCGCAGCCTGCCTCCTTGCACCAGCGAATGAACAGGTCGCGCGCTTCGCCGTCCAGCCTGGTCAGCGCCAACCGGCGCACGCCGCCTTTTTCGGTGGCGCCGATGCGGGCGAGATCCATCAGGGACTTCCACAACCGTTGCGAATCAATCGATATTGCAGCCATATCCGGTTCCCTCTTGCGAGCCGCGCCTTGGGGCCGCAGGCGACAGAATGATCAAAAGCTTTTGAAATCGCGCTCGCTCACTTGGCCCACCTCGACAACTTGCTCATCGTGCTTCAGCTCCGCGATTGCCGGTCTTGAGCCGGAATTGGCTGCGCGACCGGGACCTTATGCCACCGCCGGCTCCGCTATTCGCAATTTGCAAAAAGCCTCCAGCGAGCGACGTAACTGACCCTGATCGATGCCGCGCGTGATGAACACGATGCGCGAGCGGTGGTCCGGCGTGGGCCAGCGCTCCAGGTGCTGGGGAGGATGGACGATGTGCTGCACGCCGTTGATGAACACCGGCGTGTCGCTGCCCTCGACGCAAAGGATTCCTTTCACCCGCAACACGTCGTCGCCATGCCGGTTTAGCAGCAGGCTCAACCAAATGCCGAAAGCGGTCCAGTCAATCCGTCGACTCAGGACCAGGCTCATGCTCGATACCGATTCCGTATGCTGGCGCAATCCTTTCGTCGCCTCCACCCTCCTCGCGCTCGCGCCCGCATTCTGCAGCCGGTAGCATGCCGTGCCCGGCGCCGGCGCAGACGGCATTACATCGAGCAAGAAGTCCGCGTCGACGGATCCCTGCGCGGCGTCCCACTGCCTTGCGGAGGGATTCAAGCGCGCCAGTTCCTCGCGCACCGCCGCGGTCTGGGCCGCTTCGACAAGATCGGACTTGGTGAGGACCAGCCGGTCGGCGGCGGCCACTTGCTTGATGCCCTCGCGATTGCGAGACAGATGCAGTTCCGCATTCACCACATCTACGGTGGTAATCACGTTGCCGAGCTGGAAATGATGCCGGATCACCGGCTCGCTCAACAGCGTATGGAGAATCGGTCCCGGGTCCGCGAGGCCGGTGGTCTCGATAATAATCCGGTCGAAGGCCGGAATCTCGCCGCGCTCGCGCCGGCTCAGCAGTCCGCGCAATGCGGACGCGAGGTCATCGCGGATGCTGCAGCAGATGCAACCGCTCTGCAGCAACACAACCGACTCATCTACTTGCTGCACCAGCAGATGGTCCAGGCCTATTTCGCCGAACTCATTGATCAGCACCGCGGTACGCCCCATGCGCGGTGAACGCAGCAGCCGCTGCAGCAGCGTTGTCTTGCCGCTGCCCAGGAAGCCCGTGAGGACGTTGACCGGAGTGAGATTGCTGTTCGAGACCATCGCGTGCTCTGCCCCTGATCAATCCTGTTCGAGAACTTCGATCAACCGTGCATCGAGCGGATCGATCGATTGCCTGCGCATGCGTTCGGCCGCGGGCCAGACGGCGGCGACGCTGGGCACGATGGCCGTCTGGCCGGTCTGGCTGCCGAGCAAGTAAGCGCTTCCCTGCCAGTCGCTCAACTTCAGCCCGTATTGCTTGAGAATGCGGTTGGCTTGCGCGACGCGGTGCAGCCGTTCGTGGCGACGAGTGCGCGCGGCGCTGCCGCTCGCGCCCACGGTCACGTCAGTCCAGTGCGCCTCACCATGGAAAACGCCGCACAGTCCGCACATGGCTAGCCCGCCGCAGCCACGGTGGAGTTGCCCGTCGAAGGGGCGCGAGCCGCCCCCGTGGCCCGCCCGGACCGCGCAACCAGGTAATGCAATTGCTCCGCGTCCCAACGGGCGATCACCGGATCCCCCATCGTCAACGGGTCGGCGAAAAATTGGTCGTCGGGGACGTTGGCGACGAAGCCCTCGCCGCAAGCATCCTCGATAGAGATCTTCAGCCAGGTGCCCTGGTATTCGATTCCGCAGACACGACCGCTCACTGCATTGACGCCGGCTTCAGCCGTTTCGGAGTGTGCGCGGCTCAGACGCACGCGATCGCGGCGCACCGCGACCTCGAACTGCTCGCCAACCGCAGGGCCCGAGGCGACGGCCGAAGGCGGCGCCGTGATGTCGATCTTCTTCTTTCCACTAACGATGGTGACAATACCGGCCTGGCGCCCGGTCACCGTTCCGGCCAGCACATTCTGTCCGCCCATGAAGTGCGCCACGTAACCGGTGCGCGGCCGGTCGTAGACGTCCCGGGCCGAGGCCGCCTGCTCGATCTGGCCCTGATCCATCACCACCACCATGTCGGCCAGCGCGATCGCCTCCATTTGGGTGTGCGTCACGTGAATGAACGTGATGCCGAATTCCGCCTGGATGTTCCTGAGCTCGCCGCGCATCTGCAAACGCAAAAACTCGTCGAGCGCCGAGAGAGGCTCGTCGAGCAGCAGTACGCGCGGGTTGGTAATGAGCGAACGCGCCAGCGCGATGCGCTGCTGTTGCCCGCCCGACAGCTGCGCAGGCAACCGGTCTGCGAAGGACTTCATGCGCACGCGATCGAGCATGTCGCGCGCGCGTGCCCGACGCTCGGCTTTATCCACACCGCGCGTCTTGAGGTTGAAGGCAACGTTATCCGTGCAGCTCAGATGCGGAAACAGCGCGTAACTCTGGAACATCATGGCCGTGCCGCGTTCGACCGGGGGCTTGTCGACCACGTTCTCGCCGTCGATCAGCACTGCGCCCTCGGTCGGCGATTCGTGGCCGGCGATCATGCGCAGTATCGTCGTCTTGCCACAGCCTGACGGCCCCAGCAGACAGCAGTAACATCCGCCAGGTATTTTCAGATCGATGTTCCTGACCGCGGTCGTTTCGCCGAAACGCTTGGTGACGCCTGCCAGTTCGATGCTGCCTCGCGCGGCAGGACGCCGATCTCCCGGGTTCATTCTTGTTCCTTTGCCAAAGATACATTTCCAACAGGTCGCGATCTGCGCCACTGGATGATGGCGATCGATCCCAGCGCAAGCGCGATGGCGATGAACGACACCAGCGTTGTGACCGTTCCAAGCGCATACAGTGCCGGCGAGGTCACGTTGGTGGTCATGCCCCAGATTTCCATGGGCAGCGTGTTCGCCGCGCCGGACGTTAACAAAGTGCGCGGAAACTCGTCATAGGACAGCGTGAATCCAAACAGGGCCACCGCGATCATGCCGGGAAACAAAATAGGCAAGACCACCCATAGAAAGATCTGCCAATTGGTGGCGCCGAGATCCCGCGCCGCCTCTTCATAAGCGCGATCGAAGCGGCTGAGCACCGCGAACATGATCAGCATGCCGAAGGGCAATGTCCAGGTGAGCTGCGCGCCCAGCGCCGAGGCGAACCACTTGGTTTGAACCCCCAGCGTTTGGAAGGTAAGCCCCACGCCCAGCCCCACCAGCAATCCCGGCATGATCAAACTGGCGACCGCCAAATAGAACACGAAGGCGGCCCCGACGAATCGACGCCGGAAGGCAAGCCCGGCGACCACCGAAATTGCCACCGTCAGCAGCAAAGCCATCACCGCGAGAATCATGGAGCGGGTGAACGCGCCCGCGAAATCTCCCGTCCGTTGCTGACTGAAGAGCGCGTCGAACCAGTGCAACGACCAGCCTCGCATGGGGAAGGTCAGCCCGCCAGTGGGTCCCTGAAAGGACAGGATATAAATGGCCGACATGGGGCCGTAGAGGAAGAGCACGAACAGGCCGAAAAAAACACTCAGCGCGTAAAAGCTCAAGGGACGTTTGCCGGTCTGTAGTTTCTGCATGACTTACCCCGCGATTTCTTTTCGGACATCGACGACCCGCAGGATCGCCGCCACCATCAAGCTCACGACGATCAGCAAGATCACGGCGCTGGCCGCCGCCGGGGGGTACTGCACCATCGCGATCTGATTCGACATGGCCATGGCGATGGAGGCGGACTGGCTGCCGCTCATGACCTTGACCACGAAGAAATCCCCCATCACCAGAGTAACCACGAAGATCGACCCCAAGGCGATACCGGTCTTGGAAAGTGGGACCACGATGTCCCAGATGATGCGCCAGCCACTGGCGCCGCCATCGCGGGCCGCCTCGATCAGCGCCTTGTCGATTCTCGCCATAGCGTTGAAGATGGGCACGATCATGAACAGCGTAAACAAATGCACATAAGCGATGATGACCGCGAAATCCGAGAACAGCAGAAATTCCAGCGGTTGCTGCGTAATCCCCGCCCCAATGAGCGCGTTGTTGAAAATCCCGTTCCTGCCGAGAAAAGGAATCCACGAGATCATGCGAATGATGTTCGACGTCCAGAACGGCACGGTGCACAAGAGGAACAGCGCCATCTGCCAGATCAGGCTCTGCACGTGGAAGGCCAGGAAATAGGCAACGGTGAATCCGATCAGGAGCGTAATCGCCCATACCACCACCGCGTAGTAGAGTGTTTTCAAATACAACGACAGCGTGACCCCGGAAGTCAGCACATCGATATAGTTCACGAAGTCGAAGGCGGGCACCGAGTCGAGGCCATCGAACTGAAAAAAACTATAGGCGATGACCACCAGCAAAGGAATGCCGAAAAACAGCAGCAGCACCAGCAGCAGCGGACCGATCTGCAGATAAGACGTCAGGGTGGGCGAGACTTTCACGGGGCGTGCGCCTCTTGTTCTGTCAGGTGATTGCACGTAGGGGGAAAGGGTAGGAGGTAGAGAGAGGAAAAAATCTCCGCCCCCTATTCTCCAAATCCTGGCTCCTAGTCCCCTATTTCAGGAAGCCAGGAATTCGTTCCACTTCTTGACCATGTACTGGTTCTCGTCCATCAGGGTATTCCAGCAAGCCACTTTACCCATGCGATCCCAGAAGGCTCCGCCGTCACGCACCGCACCCGGTTTCTCCATGACGTTACCGTAGGGATCCTTGATTTCGCCCTTGGCCGGCTTGCCTTCGTACCAATAGCCATACTCATCCTCGGTCATGAATTTCTTGGCGGCTTCTGGAACGGAGCTGTAGTAGCCTTGCTTGGCGATGAAGCCCGCCTGCCATCCAGACATATACCAATTGATGTACTCGTAGGCCGCGTCGAGTTGGATGCCTTTGAGGTGGGCCATGGGAGCGATACAGCTGCCCCAGGCGCGATAGCCTTCTTTTAACGGCGCGTAATAGCACGGAATTCCGCGCGAACGCACCGCCGTCACCGCTGGCGACCACATGGACTGAACGATGGTTTCGCCTGACGCCATCAGGTTCACGGACTCGTCGAAGGTGGCCCACATGGCGCGGAACTGTCCCGCCTTCTTCGCGGCCTTCAGAATATCGATGGTCTTGTCGATTTCGGCCTTGGTCATGTTGCCTTTGTCGCCGTACTTGATGTCGCCGCGCGCTTCGATGGCCATGGCGGCGTCCATGATGCCGATGCCCGGCACGGATACGATGGACGTCTTGCCCTTCCACTCGGGATTGAGCAACTCGGACCAGCTCTCGACCTTGCGCTTGACCAGGTCGGGACGAATGCCCAGGGTGTCGGCGTTGTACACCGTGGGGATGCCCGTGATCCACTTGGTCGGGCCCTTCGCGAACTCCTTCGCCCCTGGTCCGCTCACGTATTGCACTTTGTAGGGCAGCACGCCCTGGTCGGACACCTTTCTACCGTCGGGATAGGTGCCCTTGGTGAAGATCGGCACAACCTTGTCCCACAGCTTGATCTTCTTCTCCTCCATGGGTTGAAGCGTGCCGCGCTTGATGAGGTGTAACTGGAAAAAATACTCGATGTCAGCGATGTCGATGGTCTGGGGTTGGGTCACCAGGCGGTTCAGCAGCGCGGAATGGTCGGCGGTCTGCATCTCCACCTTGAAGCCCAGATCCTTGGTGGCCTGGTCCGCAATATCTTTGATGGCGGAGTAGGAGCCGCCGACTTGCATGAGCTTGACGTCCTTGATGTTTTGCGACCACACCAACGGAAACCCGTCGATCAAACCCGTGGTGGCCGCGGCCCCTGCCGTCAGCGCGGCGGTCTTGAGGAAGCGCCGGCGTCCCGTCGAGGTCTGCGTCCTGGCCCGCTGTCCCGCTGTCTTCGCTTTTCCCTTCTTCATCATGGTTTTCTCCTCAGGTTGCAATGGAAGTACAAGTCAAGTCGAGATCATTTTCTTCTCGATTCCCACACCGGCGGCGAGCGCCCTCTCGTACTCGAGCGGGATGGTGGCCGAGTCCTGCAGTGCAATGCCGGTGGAGTCGAACAAGGTGATGTCCTTGTCCGAATTCCGCCCCTTCTTTTTTCCGATGACGACTTCGCCGATTTCCCCGGCGATGTCCGTTTCCTTCAGCACACCTTGCGACAAGGGCACATTGATCTCTCCATCGGTCCGGCACTGGCGGATGTCGTCCACGAAGATGCGTGCGCGTTTCAGGATGGCGGCTTCCAGTTCCTGATCGCCGCCCTTGTCGGCACCCAGGGCGGCGATATGCGTGCCCTCGCTGATCCATTCATTCTTGACAATAGGCCCGCGCGCCGGCGTTACCGTCACTACCACGTCGGCACCGCGCACGGTTTTTTCCAGGTTGGTGGTGGCGATCAGCTTGAAACCCTCATATTTCGGCCGCTGCTCCTTGACGAAGTGGTCCAGCGTTGCCTGCGAGCGGCTCCAGACCCGGACCTCCTCCCAGCGGAAGACCTCGTTGCAGGTGGCGAGCACGCCGGCGGCCATGTGCCCCGCGCCGACGATGGCCAGCACCTTCGAGTCCTTGCGCCCCAGCCATTTGGCCGAAACAGCCGCAGCCGATCCCGTGCGCATGACAGTGTGATGGCTGCCGTCGCAAATCGCCAGCGGGAATCCGGTTTCAGGATGGGTATAGATCAGGATCGAAAATACCGTAGGCAGATCGTGGTTCTTGCGGTTGTTCTCGCGGATCGACACCCACTTGCAGGCCGCGGCCTCGGGTTCTTCGATATAGGAAGGCATCGCTTCCCACTCCCCCGGATACTTGGCGAGGACGATGTGGCCCTTAGGGTCCATGTAGAAACGCCGCTCGCCGTGCATGCGATACGCCTGTTCCACGCATTGGTTGTATTCCGCCGGGGTCAACAATCCCATCATTTCGGTGCGGCCGAGGATAAGGGTCTTGCGGTTGCGCCAACTTTGCATTTGCGGTGTCCTCGATCCGGTGCAGCGTTTGCCTGACTGGTGCTGTCGCGCCTATTTTTTCTTGCGCGGGCTGCGCCGGGCGAAGTCGTTGGCAATGTCGTCGAAGGTGGTGAACCTCACGCCTGGATGACGGATGATGTGATTGAACAGGCGCTCCAGCATCAGCAACACCTGCGGGCGGCCGGACACATCCGGATGGATGGTCAGGGTGAAAACCGCGTAATCCATTTCCCGATATACCCAGTCGAACTGATCGCGCCACATCTCCTCCAGATGCCTGGGATTGACAAAACCATGCGAGTTGGGCGCCTTCTTGATGAACATCATCGGCGGCAGGTCGTCCAGGTACCAGCTTCCAGGAATCTCGATCAGGTCGGTTTCCACGCCACGTTCGAGGGGCTTCATCCACTCCTTTGGCTTCTTCGAAAAATCGATCAAAGTCCACTTGTCGCCGACGCGAACATAATACGGCTCGAAGTCCTTGTGCATCAGGCTGTGGTCGTACTTGATGCCTTTCTTCAACAGCAGCTCGTTGGAGACGGGACTGAATTCCCACCAGGGCGCTACGTAGCCTGTCGGTCGGCGGCCCGACACTTTTTTCACCAAGTCGATACATTTGTCCAGAACCGCCTCTTCCTGCTCGGGGGTCATGGAGATCGGGTTCTCGTGCGAGTAGCCGTGAATGCCTATTTCGTGTCCGGCCTCAACCACCATCGCGGTCTGCTCTGGAAAGGTCTCAATCGAATGTCCTGGAATGAACCAGGTTGTCTTCACTCCGAAACGTTTGAAAAGATTGACCAGCCGGGGCATGCCGACTTCTCCCGCAAACATGCCGCGCGAGATGTCGTCGGGTGAATCCTCTCCTCCATAGGATCCCAACCAGCCGGCGACTGCGTCTACATCCACACCAAAAGCACACAAGATCTCTTTGGCCATTGATTTCTCCTTAGTTATTTGGCATTCCGGAAGCTACACTGGCGACGTGCGCCAGACGCCGCACCCGGAAAGTTCAGCAGCGTTGGGATTCGGCGGGGTAGCATAATTTATTTTAGGATCGTAATCTATAGAATATAGAGTTTAGATTGTCAACAATAATGGCCAATTTGAAAAAAATTGCAACTGAATCAGTGATGCGGACGACCTTGAGCGAGGCTGCGCATCAGGCGATCCGCAGAAAAATCATTACTGGGGTGCTTGCACCAGGCTCGAAGTTGGTTGTCGCTAACCTTGCGAACTCGCTCAACCTGTCCGCCACGCCAATAAACGAAGCTTTGGCGGCGATGGAGCGAGAGGGCCTCGTCACTTACGCACCGCACCGCGGATACTTTGTGCGCACAGTGACGCCCGAAGATATCCAGGAGATTTACTTGGTGAGAGAAACCTTCGAACTGCTCGCCGTTCGACATGCCGCAAAGAATGCCCATAAAAAAGTTGCGGAACAACTCGGCGAGATACTTCGGCAATCCCGGCAATCCCTACGGACGACCGATACCACTCAATTCAGCGATCTCGACCTGGATTTCCACCACGTCATCTGGAGCAGCCTGAACAATTCTTTGGCCACCCGAATTGGTGAACTTATCGGCGCTCAGATCCGCCTGCTGGTAGCAACTACCGCTCGCGCCCCCGGCCGCTTTCGCGGCGCATTCGAAGAGCATAACGAAATCTACAAGGCCATCAAGAACCGCAATCCCGTGCGGGCCGAAAGCGCGATGCGCAAGCATCTTCGAAACGCCAAGACCGCACTGGAACGGGCTGTTCTTGAAGATCTCCGCGCCCCAGCATCGCGTGTATCGAAAACAAAATCCAAGCCTCTATCTGCAGCAGTCATTAACCGTCAACCATTCAGCATGAAACGTGGCACCCGACAGAAGGCGGTTTAGGGCTTTCGCATGAAAGAATTAGCGCACGCGAGGCGCGCCCCTTTGCTCAATATTATCGTGCGGACAGACAGGTGATTCGCACCGTCGCCGTGCGCAAGTAGGCAAGCGCCGGCTCCCTGACAACGATCACCCGCCCTGCTCGCTTGCCGCGCTCGCAATTCAATCTTCGAACGGGCGTATTGCTTCAATTCTTCGCTGAACGCCCTCCGATTTGCTCGGCGGTTGCCTTGCCAGCGCGATCGCGGCGCCGCGTTGTCGGGATTGCCTGGAATGGCGTCTTGAAGATATCCAGGAACTCGAACCCCGGCGTTCTTTGCATCAGCTGCTCGAATTTTTCGAGAAGTAACGCCGGCGGCAACCAGGGATAGGACAATGCAGACTGCATGGCATGCAGGATCTTTCCATCGCGATCGTCGATGATGTCCATTCTTTCGATGTGGATGTGCATCGCCGCAACTTGCGTATTTGCATCGCTCCGCTTCTCGAAGGTCCATTTGTAATAGCCCTTACCAATCCGCAGTCGGGAAGATGCGGACTCGCACATCAGCACCAGCCATGGCAGGATCGCGATCCTGTCTTCCTGCTGCGGCGTAAAGTCACAAATGTAGTAGGTCTTGCATCGGCTGAACTTGGTGCCGAAATCGACAATAAGCGTTTTTGTTATGTCATCGAGGCCAACAACTCTGTGAGGAAAGCTGATCGTATCGGTGGCGATCGAGAACGTCAGAACCGCGTTCGCATCATAGATTGTCTGCATTATATGCGGTCGTACGTGGTCTTTCGCTTCGACGTAGCGTTCTAACAGGGACCGAGGTGTTAACATCCACTGTCCTAGGTTCTGTCGCAGAGTTTGAGAGCCGATTGGCCCCTCCCGTTTGCCAGTTCCGCCAATTCACCGGGCGAACTGAACAAGCGCACCGGCATTTCGCTCGAAAGCTCTGCATGGCTTCCGTAGCCCCACAGAACCCCCGCAGCTTGCAGCCCGTTTCTGTGTGCAGCGATCATGTCGACAGAGCGATCGCCGACCATGATGGACGACTTGCTCACCTTACCTTGCGCTAGCAGGACAGCCATCTGTTGCCACTTGTGAGTTCCAATCTCGCCGCCGTCGATGAAACGAAAATACTGTATGAGCCCGAACATCGTAAGGATCTTTTCCGCAAAGTCTCTGCGCTTCGAAGTACACACCGCCATCGGAGTATTTGCGGCACGCAGAGCTTCAAGTGCCTCAACGACTCCGGGGTAGAGCTTATTCTCTGAATACCCGACATCCGCGTAGCGCTCTCGGAATTTGGTAACAAGTGCGTTGACTTCTGATTCCGCGCTACCGCCTGTAATTGCCTTGAACGTTTCGTCCAGTGGCGTGCCAACGTAGGTGGCAAGGTCCGCGAATGCGAGGGGCTCATAGCCGAAGTGAGATAAGGCATGGTTGAGCGAATGACCAATCCCTTCCATTGGATCGCTGAGCGTTCCGTCAAGGTCGAACAGCACGAGATCGTAGGGCATGGACAGGAGCTAAAGTTGCGCTGCGCGCGGCTCGCAGAGTCGGGACATCGTACGGTGCTTTTAGCCCGCCCGCACCAGCTTGATATCGAGCCGGATCAGCTTCGGCGTCTTGCTGGGGGCGCGATCCGCGTATTGACCGGTACGCAGAAGATAATTGAGCGCCTCCTCGCCGTCCTTGACCCAATGCACCGTGTTCAGAAAATTGATCTTGCGCAATGCGCGCATCGTCATCTCCGCGTCGCGTGGATTGTCTTCCGCCAGGAGGATTTCCACTTGATCGTAGTCAACCATTGTCAGTTCTCACCGGTAATGTGAAATAGAAAGTCGCGCCCTCTCCAAGCCTGCTATCTGCGCGAACGCCACCGCGATGGCGGGTTACGACTCGATGGACGATCGCCAAGCCCACGCCCGTGCCTTCAAATTCCTCCGCCTTGTACAGACGCTGGAAAACGCCGAAGAGCTTTATTAAACCCGCTTGAATCTGTGAGAAAGTTCACTATTTCGCCCCTCATACCTCATGTACCCTTCTTAAATGCGCGTGACGATCGGCGGCGCGCTCTTCGGGATAGGAAACTGTCCACCATTTCTGGCGAGACCGCAGGGCTTAGCAGAAAGCCCTGCATTTCATCGCATTGCAGTAGCCGGAGGATATTCAACTGCTCCCCCGTCTCAACTCCTTCCGCCACTACTTTTAGACCAAGCGAATGGGCCAGCGAAATTACCGCCGATACAATGGTCCTGCTTTCCGAACTTTGGCTCATGCCCAGGACGAACGACCGATCAATCTTGAGCGTATCCATCGGTAACCGCGCGAGGTAATTTAGCGAAGAATATCCGGTGCCGAAATCATCGATCGCGATGGTCACCCCCAGGTCGCGCAACGCCTTGAGCCGCACGATATTGCGCTCGATGTCTTCCATCAACAGGCTTTCTGTGATCTCCAGCTCGAGCGCAGGCTTCAGGCCTTCTTGAGACGCCAGCGCAAGCTGCACGTCCTGCACGAAATGCTGGTCGCGCAGTTGCTGGGCTGAAACATTTACCGCAACCCGCGGTACCAAAAGCCCCTTGCCACGCCATCGTTGCTGATCCACGAGCGCCTGGCGCAGCGCCCAGCGTCCCACCTCGAAGATCATCCCCGTCTCCTCCAGGATATGGATGAACTGCAGAGGCGGCACCATACCAGTATCAGGATCATTCCAGCGGATCAGCGCCTCGACGCCGGTGATTTTGCCGGTGGCCGCATCGAACTTGGGCTGGTAATGCAGTACAAACTGCTCAAGCTCGATCGCCCTGCGCAACTTGGTTTCCAGCACCAGCATTTCGGCTACCCGTGCCGTCATTTCGGGTGCGTAGAATACAAATCGTTCTTTGACCTGCTTGGCTCTCTTCAGTCCTGCTTCGGCATTTTTCAACAGGGATTCGGTGTCGGATCCGTCCGTCGGATAAACTGAAATCCCGGCGCGGGCGACGATTCGAAACTCCACCCCATTGATAACAAATGGCGTGCCGAAGCAGGTTTTCATCCCTCCCTCGATCAGGCGAGCGAGTTCGTTGACGTCGCGCGCGCCGCGTATGACCACGGCGAAAACATCCGCCATCAAACGGGAAGGATTGGACAATCGAGTCGTCGTCGCACTGGACTCAAGGCGACGAGCGATCAGGCGGAGCAACTCATCGCCCGTCTGTCGACCCTGTGTCTCGTTCACCATGCGAAACCGTTCCACGTCCATCAAGACTACCGCTGCCAGATCGGTTTTTTTGGCGTCCATATGCAGGTATTGGCTCAGTCGTTCACTGAATAGCGATCGATTGGGCAGTCCGGTCAGCGTGTCGTAATAGGCGAGGAAGTCGACCTTCTCTTCCTTGGCGATGAACTCCAGGCCGAACGATATGTCCCCGGCCAGCTCCGTCAGCAGCTTGACCTCCTCGTCGTCGAAAAAATTCCGCTCCGGCGCATACAAGGTAAGAATCCCGAACGTCTTCCCCTCCACGTACAGCGGCAGCACGATGACTGCCTTTGCACCCTGGCGAATGGCCGCTCGCCTGACACTCAACGTATCCGGCCCAAGCTCGCTCCCCATTTCACCCAGACCGCGCTCGATGTCGTTGTCGAAGGCGGGCCGCTTTTCCCGCAATGCGACTTCTGCGGTGCCTCCCGGCACCAGCCCGACCGGACGATTGGAAGAGTCGCTGCCGGCACCGAAATCCATTGGCAGACCCGCTTGCCCAACCGGCACGAGCGTTTTGCTTGCATGGTCCATCATGGCGATCCACCCGATCCTGAATCCGCCATGCTCCACGGCGATGCGGCAGGCCTCCTTGAATAGCTCCTGGCGGTCACGGATGCGCACGATCGCCGAATTTATGCCGCTAAGTACTGTATGGATCCGGCTCAGCCGCGCGATCCTGTGTTCCTGCTCCTTGCGTTCGGTGGTATCCTCCGCGATTCCCGCGATACGCCTCCGCCCAGGCCCGAGGCGCCGCATAGAGGCTCTGGCGACTCCGGCCCCATATTTCCTCGTATGTGGGGCTGATGTAGAGCATTTCGTCTTTCGACGGATCGGTCAGCCAGAATACATCGCGGATGTTCTCGGCCACCTGGCGGAACCGCTCTTCGCTTTCCAGCAGGTCCATTTCGGCGCGTTTGCGCTCGGTGATATCCCGGATGTGGGCACTGAAGAGCGTTTGGTCCGGGAGCCGGATAGGTACCACGGTGAGTTCGACGGGAAACTCGCTCCCGTCCTTTCGCATCGCGGAAACCTCTATGCGCCTGCTCAGTATCGGCGCCTCCCCGGTAGCGTGATAGTGCTTCAGCCCCCGTCGATGGGCTTCGCGCATGCCGGCCGGAATGATGAGTTCGGCGAGTTCCTTCCCCAGCACTTCTTCGCGCGCGTAGCCGAAAGTTTTTTCCGCCGCCGGATTGAATTCGATGACACGGCCTTGTGCGACAATCGTGACGATACAATCGAGCGCCGATTCGAAAATTGCACTCTTGCGCAATTCGCTTGCCCTGAGGGCGTATTCCGTGTCTCTGCGGACCGTTCGTTCCCGCTGTTCCTGAATCGCCCGCACCACTGCGGAGGACAGGCGAATCAGATTGGTCTTCATGACGTAGTCGTTCGCGCCCTGTTTCAGGGCACGAATCGCATGCTCTTCACCGATCGAACCCGAGACGAAAATGAACGGGATATCCGGGAAATGATCGCGTGCGATGGCGAGGGCTTCCGTGCCGTCAAAATTCGGCATGGTGAAGTCCGAAAGGATCAAGTCGGGTTTGAATTCCTCCAGCTCCCGACGATATTCGGCCGCGGTCTCCACCCGGCGCGCGTCGACCACGATGCACGCGCGCTTGAGTTCCCACAGCGCGAGCTCGGCGTCGTTCGGAACGTCCTCAACGATCAGGATCTTGAGTTGCCTGCTCATGAAGTCTTCCGGGAAGACGCCCGTGGAATGGTGCGTGGGATCACTTTTCAACACGACGGTTTCTGGACAGGGTGAATTCCGGATGCTGATTCAAAGATGAGGCTGGTGGCCACACCCCGTGCGACACGTCGGGAAGCGGAGCAAAAAACAAGATGGCGGTTCGCTGGCAAACTAACGTCGATAAGTGCGTCCTAAAGAATCCGGCTGTCGCGAAGGGAGGAACGCGAATCAGTCGGCGGCCGCTCGGAGTCAGTTGGAGAACGCCAGCGAGGGGAAAGACACCCGCCATCTCGCCTGAAAAGGTACGCTTGCGGGCGGCAGAACCTAACTTTAGTTTTGCCGTCATGACACGCCGTTCTCCTTTAAGGTTGTGTTCGCTTTCTGTAACGAACATTTGTTTGCGAATTACTCATTGATTAGCACCCGGTTTCGGCCGGTATGTTGAATTCGAAGTGCGCAGCGCGAACTCCCGGTCGGTCAGCACCTCGATCGCCCCCTCGAACTCCGTGGCCTTGTCGAAGAAAAAACCACCGCCCAGCGCCCGGCACTCTTGCCGCGCCTTGGTACTGGGAAAGCTGGTCGGCATGATGACCACCGGCGCGCCGGGTTCGCGCTTGACCTGCCGCAGCACATCGAAGCCGTTGCTGTCGTTCAGGCGAATGTCGAGAATCACCCCTTGCGGGTGGCAGCGCCGGATCAGCGCCTGCGCCGCACGCCTGGTTTCACAGGCGAGTTCGATCCCGGGCAGCCCGAAATCAGGGCCGCCAAGCACTGCTGTACCAGCGGCTAGCTGCAAGAAACACTCTTCTCGCCATTCTGTTCTTTCCCGATTTCGGCAGTTCTTCACTACGCGGCGTTGCCCGAAATCCAGCTGAAAATTCGATTCTTCGTCCGTGGGGAATGCTTGAGAAGTCACTTTTGGAATACCACGGGGAAGCGGCCGCCGTCCGATGTGAGCACTTCAGCCGAGTCTTATCCTTTCGAATCCGGTTCGCGAGACCAGCGAATAGAGCGCCAGCGTCCAGTCTGAATTCTAATGATGAAGACCTACGGATGCCGTCGCGTACAGCCGACAAACTGCGTCAGATATTTCCTGACAGCGCCTGCGTCGCGGTTATTCGAGAGAAGTAATGCCCTGCCGGATCGCGAATCTGACAAGATTCGCGAGGTCGCGAATGTCGAGTTTGTCCATCATTCGAGCGCGGTAGGTCTCCACCGTTTTGGGTGAGAGCGACAGCGTTTCCGCGATTTCGGCGATAGAGTGTCCCTCGGCGAGCATTTGCAGGACTTGTCGCTCGCGGGAGCTAAGCCGCAGAATTGGGTCGTCCGAGGCGGCTTTGCGGACGACGTGGTCAATCAAACTTGCATTCAATTGTCCGCTGAGATAGTGCCTGCCTTCGTGCGCCGCCCGAATCGCATCGACCACTTCCTTGGCCACTGATTTCTTCGCGATATAGCCTGCTGCGCCAGCCTGCAGTGCACGGTACACGTGAACCGGGTCCGAGTACGCGGAGAGCATGATGACGCGGGTCTGAGGGCACCGCTCCCGGATGATCCGCGTCGCCTCGGTGCCGTTCAGAACGGGCATGGCAATGTCCATGAGGACCACGTCCGGACTGTGCTCCATTGCACTGCTCACGGCCTCGCGGCCGTCCTCGACCAGAGCGACGACTTTCATGTCGGCCTGCGCCTCGACCAGATGGCGCAAACCTTCAGCCACAACGCGGTGATCGTCGGCGATCAGAACACTGATCGTCATGTCAGCGTGGAACCCGCACGGTGAGTCGTGTCCCGCGGCCGGGCAGCGCCCGAACCTCGAAGCGCCCGCCGACTGCCTGCGCGCGCTCTCTCATCGTCACCATGCCGAGTCCGGGCTTCGGCTTGTCCGAGGTAGCCTCCACGCGGTCGAAGCCGATTCCGTCGTCCTGCACGGACATCACGCATTCGCCGTTCGCATGATCGAGCGCGATTTCGACGTGCCGCGCGCGGGCGTGTTTTACGACGTTGTTGAGCGCCTCCTGCGCGATGCGAAAGAGCGCGATTTCGACCTGAGGTGCCGGTCGCACAGCCGGCTCGCTTCCGCTTACCGCGACCGCGATCCCCGTTCGCATGGAGAAATTACTCGCGTGCCAGTCCAAGGCCGCCGCGAGACCGTGGTCGTCGAGCATCGACGGTCGCAGCTCCGACATGACGTTCTCGATCGCGTCCATCGTCGACTCGAGAAGCGCCGCCGAATCGTCCACTCGTGCCCGAACCTCGCCGTTTCCGCTCGAAGCGAGCGCCTTCTGAAGGATATCGAGGTTGATTCTCAGGGCGGTCAGGTACTGGCCGACCCGATCGTGGAGCTCGCGGGAAAGCTGCCGGCGCTCAGATTCCTGCAGTTCGACCAGCCGCCGCGACAGGGCCTGGTGCTCTGCCGCCGACCGCCGCAAGGCGTCCCCAGCGTGCTTGCGCTGGGTGATGTCCTCCGCAACGCCAGCGATCCGGTACACCTTTCCAGACCGATTTTTTATGGGAAATCCACGGTCACGGATCCATCGCACAGACCCGTCAGGTCTTACGATGCGGTATTCCACCTCAAATCCCTGTTCCCGCTGCCTTTCAAGGATGCCGACCACATGCTCGCGATCCTCAGTGTGAATCGCCTCCATGAACGATCGCGGCCGTTGACGCAGGCTTTCCAGAGATCGTGCCCAGATGACCTCATACGCGGGACTCACGTAGAGCAGTTCGTCCATGGCGGGTGTGGTCATCCAGACCACCTCCCGGATGTTTTCGGCTAGCTGGCGGAACTTTTCCTCGCTCTCGCGCAGTGCATTCTCGGCCCGCTTTCGGTCCTCGATATCGGTACTCGTTCCGTACCACTTTACGATATTCCCCTGTTCATCGCGCAGCGGCACAGTGCGTATCAGGAACCAGCGATATTCTCCGTCAGCGCGGCGCAAACGCATTTCATCCTCGCACGGTTCCCCGGCAGCCATGTCCAGAGACCACTTTCCCATGACCCTTGGAAGGTCTTCTGGATGAACTGTGCGAGTCGACCCTTCAAGTGCCTCCTCCAAAGAGAGGCCCGTATATTCCAGCCAACGCTGATTGACGAAATCAACGGCGCCGTCAGGCAGAACGCTCCAGGCCATCGTGGGAATTGTGTCGATGACAAGCCGAAGGTGATCTTCCTTTTGCCGCGACAACGCTTGAATCTCCCCGGCCATCTGCCGCGAAGCCTCCTCCGCGTGCTTGCGCGCGGTAATGTCCTCGATAAGTGCGACCATGTAGCGAGGCTCGTCCGCCGGACCGTGCAGGAGCGCCACGGTATTGTGCACCCAGACTAATTGGCCGTCCTTTCGACGATAGCGCTCGTCGATCACAAAGGCCTCGCGCTTGCCCGCGAGCAGCTCGTCGATCAGCGCCTTGTTTTGTGGATAGTCTTCCTCGTGGGTGACGTCCGCGATGGTCTTGCCTTGCAGCTCCGCTTGCGTGTGGCCCACCAGCCGCGCAAACGTCGGATTGACCCGGACGATATTCCCCGCGAGGTCGGTGATTCCCATACCGCACGGCGCCCCTTCGAAAACCGTCCGCAACAACTCCTCGCTGCTCTTCGCCTCGACCGCCAAACGCACCATCTGCGTGGCCATGTCGATCAGGTGGATGTGATCCGTCGACGGCAGGCGCGGCTCGCTGTAATACATCGCAAATGTCCCGAGCACAGTGTTGTCGTCCGAAAGAATCGGGGTGGACCAGATCGCGCGCAGGCCGTTGCGGACCGCGATGTCGCGGCAGTCCTCCCAAAGCGCATCAACCCCAGTGTCTTTCGTGTACACCGGTTTGCGCAGGAACGCCGCTGTCCCGCACGAGCCCATGTTGGGCGCGATGCGCAGGAACGGGTCGATGCCCGCCTTGTAATCCTCGGGGATGTTCGGCGCAGCGGCAAACCTGAGCCGCTGCTGCATGGTGTCCACCAGCAGCACGGCGCAGCGCATACCGTCAGCCTGCTCCTCGATCAGCCGGACCAGGGTTTCGAGAATCTCCCGTAGCGGCGCGCCACTGGCGATCCGCTCGAGCACCCGGCGCTCGCTATCAAGAAGCGCGACGCGAGTCTGTTGTTCGGTTATGTGTGAAGTCACGCCCGAAATCTCTTCCCAATCGCGACACGCTCGCGCATGAGGAGCGACATTCCCACATCCCTGGCTCGCCTCGCCGCGTTCAGGTCACCCGCGTAGGCGGCGATGATCGATCCCATCATCAGGATTTGCCACTGTCTTGCCAAGCGATCCGGGTTGCGCACGCCTGCGTCCTCAACCCATTGTCGCAGGAGTGCGCGGATCGTCTCGATGTGGCGCACGGCCGCATTTCGAACGGGATGCCTTAGGTCACTCTGTTCGAGCAGCGCTTTCGCGAAGGAACAGCCCTCGAAATCGGACCGACGGAACCACGTGTCAAAAGTATCGAACACGGCAAGCAGGCGCTCGCCGGGCATTCGGGCCCGGCGCTCCACCTCTTCCTGCAGCCAAGCCCGCGTCCACAATTCCTCACGACGGCGGAGAAAAGCGAGTGCGAGCTTGTCTTTGGAAGCATAGTGCCGATACAAAGTCATTTTCGCCACACCAGAGCGTGCAACGACGGTATCAACGCCCACCGCACGGATTCCGTGGCGAGAAAAAAGCTCGTACGCGGTTTGATCTATGCGCTCTCTCGCGCTGGCGGAGCGAGAGGAGATTGGCTTTCGATGTTTGGATCGAGGTGCTTTCATTCGAGAGACCTCTACGATTAGACAGGCCGGCTTGCACATTTTAAGTATAGACGAACCGAGTACTACTTCCATTTCTATACAGCTCTGTCTCTCCAATCTACCTCAAAGGACGATTCAAGTTGTACTTCTGTTCGTATACAGCTCTGTCTCTCATATCTTGATCATGTTGTCAAGTTCGCCTGAGCTGCTGCCCTGATTTAGAGCAACCCCGGTTCCGTAGTTAAGTATTGACGACCCTTAGCGATAGTCGCGGACAATCCTCCCAAGGCGCGTCAATCCCGGCGTCTTTTGTATACACCGGCTCGCGAAGAAACGCCGCAGTTCCGAACGCGCCCATGTCTGGCGCGATGCGCGGAAACGGCTTGATGCCAGCCCTGTAATCCTCCGGGATATTTGGTGCGGTGACAAACTTGAGCCGGTGTTGCACGGTGTCCGTCAGCAACACGGCGCAGCGCATACCGTCGGCCTGTTCCTCGACCGGCCTGACCAGTGTCTCAAGAATCTCCTGCAGCGGCGCCCCACTCGCGATCCGCTCGAGCACCCGGCGCTGACTATCAAGGAGCGCAGC
The DNA here is from genome assembly GCA_016194905.1 of Betaproteobacteria bacterium. Taxonomy (NCBI): domain Bacteria; kingdom Pseudomonadati; phylum Pseudomonadota; class Betaproteobacteria; species Betaproteobacteria bacterium. Next base: position 22,239 of record JACQAP010000007.1, on the reverse strand, counting down.
ACGAGTCTGTCGTCCAATTGTTTGTGTAGTCACTCCTGAAATCAAGAGCTCGTAGGCGGTCTGATCAATGCGCTCGCGCGCGCTGGTTCGGCGATGTGGGGTTGGATTGCAATGTTGGGAATGACGCACGTTCATATGTTTGGTCAATATAAATTTAGACAGCATGTCCACTCGAGTGCAAGGACGCGATTTCGGCCAGCACGATACGCTACGACTGAGCTCGGACCAATGTGTTCCATGATGCCGGCCGGCGGCTCCACCGGAGGTTGGCGGATCATTAACTATCTTTCATATTTCGGCCTGGAGAGCCTCCCGGCCGCCTCACCGCTGGGGCGTTGCGTAATCTTGATTCCCAGACACGCCGAAGTGCATCGCCCTCGGTTCGTTGTAGGTCAGCGGCGCGCGGCGGCCGCACACTGAAATAGATATCCGCCGACAGAGCCCGCGGATGCTCGACTGCATCTTGTCGCCCGTGCCGGGCTCTGTTTGCTGAAGTATGGCTGAAGATCACCTGTCTCAGAAATCCGATCAAGCGCTCTCTTTCGAAGATTAACGGACCTTAATGATTCGTCAATACGTGAGCAATCCTTCGACATGCATAGTGTGCCTCCGATACCGCTACCGAAACGCGAGCGTAGATGGAATGCGGACTAAGCACGACGGTGCAGCAGCATCGCCCTCTTGACAGGAACACATCACGAGACAGAGCCATGGAAACCATTCAACTCGGCAACACAAATATCGTCGCTTCCCGCATCGGCCTGGGCACCTGGGCTGTCGGCGGCTGGATGTGGGGTGGAACCGACGAGCAGCAGGCGATCGCCACGATTCAGAGCGCCCTCGATCGAGGTATCACGCTTATCGACACCGCACCGGTCTACGGATTCGGCCGGTCGGAAGAGATCGTGGGCAAAGCATTGGCCGAGGGCGGTCGGCGCACCCGCACGGTTATCGCCACCAAAATGGCGCTGGAGTGGCGCGACGGCAAAGTGTTTCGAAACTCAACGCGCGCGCGGATTCGCCAGGAGATCGAAGATTCGTTGCGCAGGCTTCGCACCGATTACATTGATCTGTACCAGGTGCACTGGCCTGATCCCAGAGTGCCCATTGAGGAGACTGCTGCAGCCCTGGGCGAGTTGCGCGCAGAGGGCAAGATCCGGGCAATCGGTGTGAGCAACTACAGCCCGACGCAGATGGAGGCCTTTCACAAAATTGCACCACTGCACACGGTGCAGCCACCTTACAACCTGTTCGAGCGCGACATCGAGAAGGACGTGCTGCCTTACGCCCGCAGGGCCGGCGTCACCGTGCTGGCTTATGGGGCGCTGTGCCTTGGGCTGCTGACCGGCAAGATCGGCGAGGGCACACGCTTCAAGGGCGATGACCTGCGCAAGGCCGATCCGAAATTCCAGCAGCCGCGCCTCGGCCAGTACCTGGCGGCCGTGCACGCACTGGAGGAGTTCGCACATCAGCGCTACGGCAAGAGTGTGCTCGCTCTGGCCGTGCGCTGGATCCTCGATCAGGGCGGCACCATCGCATTGTGGGGCGCGCGCAAGCCCGGGCAGCTTGACGCTGTCGACGACGCGCTGGGGTGGTCGCTCGATACCTCGGCAATGCGCGAAATCGACGCCATCCTCGCATTGCATGTGAAGGACCCGGTCGGCCCCGAGTTCATGGCACCGCCGGCGCGCGGCGTAGTTGAGAGCGTCCCGGCTTGAGCACACTGTCAGCCACAACCCAAAAGGAAACAAAGATCATGTTGCATCGATATCTCCCCCCACCGGGCCGTTGTCATGGCCGGCCTTTTTCTTGTCGCATGCGCGGCCTATGCCCAGGCGCCCTCGCCTGCGACCGATGGCCGTCCAGCGGAACTGAACAATTCACCGCTGGCGCCAAACCCGCCCGCGCTGATGGCGAAGAGCGCGAACGACATCCCCGTGAGCAAGATCAAACTGCCTCCGGGCTTTGCGATCGAGCTGTGGGCCAGCGGGCTGGCGAACGCCCGCTCCATCGCGGTCGGGTCGAAGGGCACGGTGTTCGTCGGCACGCGGCTCGCCGGCAACGTCTACGCCGTGGTGCACAAGGGCGACCATCGCGAAGTCAAGACTATCGCTACGGGCCTGCACCGGCCCAACGGGGTCGCGTTCCGCGACGGCTCGTTGTACGTGGCCGAAATCTCGCGCGTGTTGCGCTATGACGATATCGAGAGCCGGCTGGACCATCCTCCCGCACCGGTAGTCGTATATGCCGACCTGCCCAAAGACGAACCGCATGGCTGGCGCTTTATCCGCTTCGGTCCCGACGGCTGGCTGTACGTCGGCATCGGAGCACCGTGCAACATCTGCAATCCGCCGGCGACCAACGCGCAGATTCGCCGCATCCGTCCCGACGGCTCGGCCGCAGAGGTTTATGCGCGCGGCGTGCGCAACACCGTCGGCTTCGACTGGGATCCTGCTAGCGGGCAGTTGTGGTTCACCGATAACGGACGCGACTGGTTAGGAGACGATCTCCCGAGCGACGAACTCAATCATGCCGCGGGACCTGGACTGAACTTCGGCTATCCGTTCTGCCACCAGGGCGACACACCGGATCCGGAATTCGCTAGCCTCGGCTCCTGCGCTGATGCCGTGCCACCTGCAGTGAAGCTGGGTGCGCACGTTGCCTCGCTCGGAATGCGTTTCTATACCGGCGGCATGTTCCCGCCGGACTATCGCAACCGCATCTTCATCGCCGAGCATGGCTCCTGGAATCGCAGCAAGAAATCGGGCTACCGAATCGTCTCCGTGGACAATTCCCGGCAGCCGCCAAGGTCCGAAGTGTTCGCCGACGGCTGGCTGGATAATCAGACGTACTGGGGCCGCCCGGTGGATGTGCAGGTCATGCCCGACGGGTCGCTGCTGGTCTCGGACGATGAGGCCGGTGCGCTGTATCGGATCAGCTATACCAGGTGATGCGTGATGACTACGTTGCTTGATCTGCTCGGACGTGGGTCACTGGCGTTTGCAGCCGTCGTGTTCGTGGTTGCGGCCGGGAATCCGCATCCGGTTGGAGCCGCGGATTCCGTCCCTGAAATGGCCGCAAACTGCGGCGCCTGCCATGGGCCCGCCGGCCGTTCTTCGATGACCGAGATACCTTCATTGGCTGGGCAGCCAGCGTACTACCTCACACTGCAGCTGACTTTATTCCGGGACCAGCAGCGCCAGTCTGCACGTATGTCGCCGATCGCTACGGCCCTGAGCGACAGCGAGGTGCGGCAGTTCAGCGCCTACTTTGCCGCGTTACCTCCGGCAGAACCGCTGGGCGGACAAGACAAAGCCCAAGTAGGCGAAGGTGAACGCCTGACCCAAGCCAATCACTGTGCCTCGTGCCACCTCGCGACCTTCGCCGGACAAAACCAGATGCCGCGCCTGGCTGGTCAGCGCGAGGACTATCTGCTCAAGGCGATGAAGGACTATGGGGACGGCAGTCGCCCGGGCTTCGACGGGACTATGACAGAGGTGCTGCACGGGCTTCCGGACCGGGATCTGGCGGCTCTCGCGCATTACCTGTCCCAGCTGCACTAGCACCTGTGCGACTGCACGTATCCAAATTCACGCAAAGGACCAACACATGCAACCATCGCATGCTGCACGAGTGGCGTTGATGGCGCTGATATTTCCAATGGTCTTAGGGATCGCGCGCGCCAGCGAAGTCAATATGTGGTTCGACGAAACAGGTGAGGTGCACTTTTCGGATATGCCTCTGGCGGACGTAAAAGCGCCTCGCGTGCCGCAGTCGGAGACATTTCGCGCAGGCATGAAGGCGCAGGGCAAGTCCCGTGGCGGCCTGAGCATCATCGCCGGCACGACTGCGCCGGACCCGACTTCTGACGCAGAGCCCGTTCACACGGAAGATCAACAGAACGCGGTAGCTGCCCAAGCAAACGCCGAGCGCCGTCACAAGATGATCGAGGATTGCGAGCAGAACAACGGCGTCGATTGCGAGCGCGAGGTAGACACGGAGCTAGGCGCCGAAGCGATCCAGCGTGGCGGTCATGTGATCCACCAGATGCGGTCGGCCGGGTCGATGCGCTGAGCTTGCTAAATATTGCCGGCCACCACCTGCATCGGTTTCGTCAAATGTACCGGCGGCACACATTCGACCTTACACTGCCAGCGACATTACATTCCGCTCGCGCCGCCACTTTGCCTGGCAGATCGGGCAGACCGCTTCACCGCGCTCGTCGAAAAGCATTTGCATGCCGCTGACCGGGTGAATCAAGTGCACCGGGCTTCGCAGTGTGTCGTCGCGTATATCCACACAAAACACGCAGAGCTTGATTTTCGGATACTTGGCCATGGCAGTGGAGACAGCGCCGAACCGGTCAGAGTTCAACAACCGGACATCGCGGACAAGCTTCTCCTGTTTTCAGGACATTCATGCCAACGGCTCACGCGGTGTACCAGGAATGCTGGAGCACGAGCATCTGAAGCATTGACGGACATATGTTCGAGGGACGCCGTCAGGCCTGTTCTGTTTCGGTGTGGCTGATCCACCATGCCGGATACCGGGTTGCGTCCATCTTCCCGAACTCGGCGAGGGAGGCCTCGTCGAAGCACTTCAGCGTGCGTGCCGCCACGGGCAACGAAACGCCGAGTGCTGCGGCTTCCTGCAGCATATCGCGCAGGTCCTTGCGCATGAAGTCGACGTCGAAGCTCGCTGCTGCCGTGTCGTTGCCCGCGAGCGCGGTGGCCACCAGGGCGCCGCGGGCCTTGAGGATGCCGGCGCCGATGTTGGAATCCGCCAACAGATCGATGAGCCTTTCCGGCTCGATCGGGACGCCCTGCATCAGACTGCATGCCTCGCCCAGGGCCTGCCAGAACACCGTGAGCAGCAGATTGGCCGCGAGCTTCATGTTGGCCCCCGCGCCCATCGGGCCGATCAGCTCGAACCTGCGACAGAGTTGATCGAGCAGCGGCTGGGCAGCCGCGAAGGCCTCGGGCGTACCCCCGGCGAACCCGACCAGCTTTCCTTCGCGGGCCGGTCTGACCGTGCCGCTGACCGGGCATTCGAGCAACGCCGCATCCCTGGCTGCCACCTTGGACGCGAGCGCGCGGTGGTCGTCTCCGCGCACAGTGCTCATTTCGATCAGCAGCTTGCCCCGCACGTCCCCCGACAGCAACCCATCCTTCCCGGTGTAGACGGCCTCCATGGCCGCAGTGTTGGTCAAGATGGTAATGATCCTGTCGCAGGCCGAAGCCAAAGCTGCGGGTGTCGGCGCAACGGCAGCTCCCGTAGCGGCAGCCACCGCGGTCTTCTCCGGTGCCCTGTTCCAAACTGTGACCTCGTGGTCCAGTTCCAGCAGCCGCAGGGCGATTGCCGTTCCCATCCGGCCTGTGCCGGCGATACCGATCTTCATTTCACTCTCCTGATTGAATCAAGCGTCGTCTGACTGCCCCTCGCGCGTCAATGACCACTGCTGTCGCCGCGGCGCGCCGCCTCGAAGAGGAACCACACGCGGCCTTCCGTCTCGTCGATCCAGGTCTCGATCAGGCTGGCGCTCGCCACATCCCGATGTTCGTCGCAGAGTCCGTGCGCCTCGCGAAGTCGCGTCGCGAGTTGTTTGTTGTCGTCGCGCAACTCTGCAAGCATATCGAGCGGCGTAACGTACTCCGCGTTGTTGTCCAGAACGCGCTGGAGGCGGGCAATGTGGCCGACGGAACGCAGCGTCGATCCGCCGATCTTGCGCACACGCTCGGCAATGCTGTCGGTGGTCGAGAAGATCTGGTTAGCCTGTTCATCCAGCAAGAGGTGGTAGTCGCGGAAGTGCGGGCCGGACACGTGCCAATGGAAGTTTTTCGTTTTCAGGTACAAGGCGAACAAGTCCGCCAGCAGCACGTTGAGTGCTCCCGAAATGTCGCGCGCCGCCTCCGCACCCAGATCCGTCAGGGTGTGAAGCGAAAGGTCCCGGGTATCGGGCCGGGTTATGGCATCGGTGATTCGGGTTATGGCATCCATGATCTTGACTCCTTCTCGGTAGGTGATTGCGACTTTGATCGCGGCCCCTGGGGCGGCCGGTCGTCCCGAACCGCCACGGTCTGCTCAGCCATTCAACACTTCACTTCGATAGAGCCAGTAAGGTCGGACCAACTGTGTTGCATGATGCCGGTCTTCGGCTCTGCCAGAGGTTGGCGGATCATTAACTAACTTTCATGTTGTGGCCCGCGCCCGACCGCCTTGCCGTTGGAGCATGGCGTTAACTTGACCCCTTATCGGCGCTCCCCTGCGCTTCATCGCTCGACGGTCCACCCGGGAACCGTGCGGCGTCCGGCCCCCAGACAAAACTTTCGGCTGACAAGCGGTCTGTGCGGCAAATCCGATCGCAGCGGAAATGACAAGGGCCAGAAACGTTGAAGTATCTGGCCCCCGGCGCTCTGAAGGTCGGCGGCGCGCGTCGGAGCATGGCTGAACATTGCCTGCCGCAAGAGCCAGATAAAGCGCTCCCTTCCGAAGATTAACGGAACTTAATGATCCGCCAATACCTGGCCAACCCACCGGCATGCATAGTGCTGCCTCATCGCCGCAACCGAAACGCGGAAACGTGGATGGAATGAGGACAAAACATGACGGACTTGCGTGAAATGCGTGTCAATACATTACGGAGCTACCCGCTACTGAGTCGCGCCGGCTCGCGTCCGGCGACCCCGGCGGCGGGTGCAACGCAAAGGACTCTGTTCATGCATTTGCATGGGGCACCGCGGCGATCTACCTGTTTCCTTTTAACGCTGACTGCAATTGCGCTTGTCGGCTGCAGCGAAGCGAGTCAGGCGCCGCCCGCTCCGCAACCTCCGGAAGTCAGCGTGGTGACGGTCCATCGCGCGAGCGTCCCTGTGAGCACTGAACTGCCGGGACGCACTTCCGCGCACCTCGTGGCGCAGGTCCGTGCCCGAGTCGACGGCATCGTCCTCTCCCGGCCTTTCACGGAAGGCGCAGACGTGAACGCGAGCCAGTTGCTATACCAGATCGATCCGGCGCCCTACCGCGCGGCGCTCGCGAGCGCCGCGGCGATGCTCGCGCGCGCCCAAGCCACGCTCGCCGCGGCCAACGTGCTGGTGGAGCGCTACAAGATCCTTCTCGGCGGCAACGGCGTCGCCCAGCAGGACTACGACAACGCGGTCGCGGCCCAGGGGCAGGCGTCCGCCGATGTCGCCACCGGAAAGGCCGCGGTCCAGACCGCGCAAATCAATCTCGGCTACACGAGTGTGGTGTCGCCCATCGAGGGACGCATCGGCCCTTCGGCGGTGACCCAGGGTGCCTTCGTGCAGGCGAGCGCCGCGACGCTGCTCGCGACCGTGCAGCAACTCGACCCGATCTATGTCGACCTCAACCAATCCAGCGTGCAGGGCCTGCAGCTGCGCCGCGACGTCGCGAGCGGAAGGCTGAAGCTGACCGGCCCGGGCCAGGCCAAGGTGACGCTCCTTCTCGAGGACGGCACTCAATATCCGCTTGCGGGGTCCTTGCAATTCACCGACGTCACGGTGGACCAGGGCACAGGCTCGGTGACCGTGCGCGCGCTGTTCCCCAACCCGAAAGCCGTGCTGTTGCCGGGCATGTTCGTCCGTGCACGCATCGACCAGGGGATCAACGACAACGTCGTGCTCGTCCCTCAAGTCGGCGTAACCCGTGACGCGAGCGGCAAGGCTACGGCGCTCGTCGTCGGCGCGGACAACAAGGTATCGCTGCGCGCGATCCAGGCCACCCGCACGACCGGCACCGATTGGGTGGTGGAGGACGGGCTGAACGAAGGCGATAAAGTGATCGTGGCTGGCGTGCAGAAAGTGCAGCCGGGAGCCACCGTTCGAGCCGTCGCTGTCGCGAGCGCCGCGCCGGCGCCCGTCGCATCGACGCCCCAACCTGCAGAGTCGAACTGACCATGGCCAGATTCTTCATCAACCGGCCGATCTTCGCGATCGTCATCGCGCTCATCATCATGCTGGCGGGCGGGCTGTCGATCCTCACGCTTCCGATCGATCAATACCCGCCCATCGCGCCGCCCACCGTGCAGATCAGCACGACCTACCCGGGCGCCTCGGTCAACACCGTCAACAATGTAGTCGTGCAGGTGATCGAGCAGCAGATGAGCGGCATCGACAACCTGATCTACATGTCGTCCGTGAGCGACGACACCGGCCAGTCCACCACGACCCTCACCTTCACGCCCGGCACCAACCCGGACATCGCGCAGGTGCAGGTGCAGAACAAGCTGCAGCTCGCCGTGCCGCTGCTTCCCGCGCAGGTTCAGCAGGCGGGCGTGCGCGTGACGAAATCCACCAACGCCTTCCTGATGTTCGTGGGCTTCATCTCCACCGACAACAGCATGTCGAAGTTCGACATCGCCAACTATGTGGTCTCGCATGTCCAGGATCCGATCAGCCGCGTAAACGGCGTCGGCAACCTCAACGTGAATGGGACCCAGTACGCGATGCGCATCTGGCTGGATCTCAACAAGCTGAACAACTACGCGCTGACGCCGCTCGACGTGAGCGCGGCGCTGCTCGCCCAAAACGTGCAGATTTCCGGGGGACAGCTGGGCGGCACGCCGGCGGTCGCCAACCAGCAGCTCACCGCGACGATCACGGAAGCGACGCTGCTCAGCACGCCGGAACAGTTCGGCGAGATCGTGCTCAAGGCCCTGCCCGACGGCTCCCAGGTTCGCCTTCGCGACGTGGCCCGTATCGCACTCGGCGCGGAGACCTTCATCATCGACAACAAGTACAACGGCGTTCCCGCTTCCGCGATCGGCATCCAGCTCGCGACGGGCGCGAACGCCCTCGACACGGCCAACGCCGTTCGCGCCAAGATCGCGGAGCTGAGGCCCTACTTTCCGCACGGGCTGAAGGACGTGTACCCGAACGACGTGACGCCGTTCATCAAGATCTCGATCCAGGAGGTGGTGAAGACGCTCCTCGAGGGGATCGCGCTCGTGGTCCTGGTGATGTTTCTCTTCCTGCAGAACTGGCGGGCCACTCTCATTCCCGCGATCGCGGTGCCGGTGGTGCTGCTCGGCACCTTCGGGCTCATGGCCGCGGTGGGCTTCACCATCAATACCCTTTCGATGTTCGGCCTGGTGCTGGCGATCGGTCTCCTCGTCGATGACGCCATCGTCGTGGTGGAGAACGTCGAGCGCGTGATGAGCGAGGAGAAGCTGGGCCCGAAGGAGGCGACCGAGAAGGCGATGAGCCAGATCACCGGCGCGCTGGTCGGCGTGGCAATGGTGCTGTCGGCGGTGTTCGTGCCGGTGGCCATGTCCAGCGGCACGGTGGGCGCCATCTACCGCCAGTTCTCGCTCACCATCGTCGCGGCGATGCTGCTGTCCGTATTCGTGGCGCTCACGCTCACGCCCGCGCTCTGCGCGACGCTCCTCAAGGCGTCGGATCGCGAGCATGCCGTGCGCCACGGATTCTTCGGGTGGTTCAACCGCGTCTTCGAGCGGGGACGCGACCGTTACGCCGGCGGCGTGCGCGGGGTGATCGCGCGGTCGGCGTGGGCTTTCGCCATCTACGCCGCGATCGTGGCCGCCGTGGGCCTGCTCTTCGTGCGGCTGCCCACCGCGTTCGTGCCGAACGAGGACCAGGGCTATTTCTTCGTCCAGGTGCAGACGCCGCCGGGCGCCACGCAGCAGCGCACCGGCGTCGTGCTCGACGACGTCGCGCAGTACCTCCTCAAGCAGGAATCGGCGAGCGTCGATGCCGCGTTCGTCATCAACGGCAACAACTTCGCCGGGCGCGGGCAGAGCCAGGGCATGGTCTACGTCCACCTGAAGGATTGGGGCGAGCGCAGCAAGGACCAGACGGTGCAGGCGGTGATCTCGCGCACCGCGGCGCAATTCAGGAACTACAAGGACGCGATCATCACCCCCGTGAACCCGCCGGCGATCCGCGGGCTGGGTACCTCCTCGGGCTTCGACTTCGAGCTGGAGGACCGCGCCGGATTGGGCTATGACGCGCTCCTCAAGGCGAAGGATCAGCTCATCGCCCTGGCGGCGAAGGACCCGGGCCTCGCGCAGGTGCGATTCAACGGCGTCGTCGACAACCCGACTTTCCGCATCGACGTGGACCGCGAGAAGGCCAGTGTCCTCGGCGTGGCCCTGAGCGACATCGACCAGACCTTCTCGGTCGCGTGGGGCTCGCGTTACGTGAACAACTTCCTCGACACCGATAACCGCATCAAGAAGGTGTACGTGCAGGCCGACGCGCAGTTCCGGATGAATCCCGAGGACCTGGACCGCCTCTACGTGCGCAACTCGAAGGGCGTGATGGTGCCGTTCTCCTCCTTCGCCACCGGCAGCTGGACTTACGGCCCGCCGCAGCTGCAGCGATACAACGGCGTAGCCGCCATGGAGATCCAGGGCCAGGCCGCGCCTGGCAAGAGCGCGGGGCAGGCGATGCTCGCCATGGAGGCGCTCGCGAAGCAAATGCCCGCGGGCATCGGCTTCGAATGGACCGGCATCTCGCTGCAGCAGCAGCAGGCGGGATCACAGGCGCCATACTTCTACGCGCTCTCGATGCTCGTGGTCTTCCTGAGCCTCGCCGCGCTCTACGAAAGCTGGTCGATCCCGGTCTCCGTGATGCTCGTGATCCCGATCGGCGTGTTGGGCGCGCTCCTCGCGGCGACGCTGTTGGGAGTACCGAACGGCGTCTATTTCCAGGTCGCGGTGCTCACCACGATCGGTCTGGGGGCCAAGAACGCCATCCTCATCGTGGAATTCGCGCGCGAGTTGCGCGAGGAGGGCCGCTCCGCCCTCGAGGCTGCGGTCGAGGCCGCGAAGATTCGGATGCGCCCGATCCTGATGACCTCCCTGGCGTTCCTCCTCGGCGTCCTTCCGCTCGCCATCGCGGCCGGCGCGGGATCGGCGAGCCAGAACGAGATCGGCATCGCCGTGATAGGCGGGATGCTGGCCGCGACTTTCCTCGGCCCGCTGCTCGTGCCGATGTTCTTCGAGGTGGTGAGCCGGAGATTCAGCCGCCCGAATCACGAACCGGCGGCCGCAATGGCGACGGGAGATTGACATGAGCATCAACGCACGGGGACCCTGGGCTCCCGACATCTCCGTTCCGGCATCCTTTTTCGGGATCGTGCTCGGCGTGATTGCGCTGGGAAGCGACTGGCGCGCCGCGGCCGGGCTGTGGAACCTGCCTCACGGCATCGGAGAGGCGATCATGCTCGCCGGTGTTTGCATCTGGGGAGTGCTCGTGGCGGGATATGCCGCGAAGTGGATGTGGCACCGCGACGAGGCGCTTGCGGAAGCGGCGCATCCGATCCAGTGCTGCTTCATCGGCCTCGTGCCGGTCTCGACGCTGCTCGTCTCGACCGCGTTGCTTCCCTATTCGCGCGCGGCGGCGATCGGCCTCTTCGCCCTCGGCGCCGCAGGGAGCCTCGCCTTTTCGGTCTGGCGCCATGGCGGATTGTGGAAGGGAGGCCGCGATCCGTCGACCACCACGCCGGTGCTCTATCTTCCGGCGGTCGCCGGAAGCTTCGTCGTCGCCACGGCCGCCGGTGCCCTCGGGTGGACCGCTTGGGGGCAGCTCTTCTTCGGCGCGGGGCTCTTCGCGTGGCTCGCCCTGGAATCGGTGATCCTTCATCGGCTGCTCGTCGCCGATGCGCTTGCCGTGCCGCTGCTACCCACGCTCGGTATCCAGCTCGCCCCACCCGCCGTGGGACTCGTCGCCTACCTCAGCGTAACGGATGGGGATCCCGGTCTCGTGGCGCAGATGCTCTTCGGTTACGCGCTGCTGCAAGGGTTGATCGTGCTGCGGCTCCTGCCCTGGATCCGGCGACAGCCGTTCGCACCGTCGTACTGGGCTTTCACCTTCGGCATGGGCGCCTTGTCGCTGGCCGCCGAACGCATGGTGGCTCGCGGCGTGGCCGGACCGGTGACGATCCTCGCTCCGGTTCTCTTCGTCGTGGCGAACGTGGTGATCGGATCCATCGCGATCGGCTCGATCGTCCAGCTCGCACGCGGGAAACTGCTTCCCGTTGCCGGGAGACTGACGTGAGCCCACGTTCCTTCATTCACCGCGCGCTTACGGCGCTCGTGCTTGCACTCTCCGCTGGCTGCTCGTTGCAGCCCACCTACGAGAGGCCGGCCGCGCCGGTAGCGGGAACCTTTCCATCGGGCGCCGCGTACAAGGCCGCGCAAGCCGGGCAGGCCGGCACGACTCTCCCGGCCGGGGACATCGGCTGGCGCGACTTCCTGCGCGACGCGCAGCTGCAGCGGCTGATGGAGATCGCGCTCGCCGATAACCGAGATCTGCGTGTCGCGATGCTGAACGTCGAGCAGGTTCGCGCGCAATACCGGATTCAGCGTGCGGCGCTCTTTCCCCAGGTATCAGGTTACGCCGACGCGTCGCGGTCGCGCACGCCGGCGGGAGTCTCGACCAGCGGAAAGACCACTACCACGCAGACCTACGAGGCCGGCGTCTCCGCCTCGTGGGAGATCGATTTCTTCGGCCGGCTGAGGAGCCTCAGCGACGCCGCGCTGCAGCAGTACTTCGCCTCGGCATACGCGCGGCAGGCCGCGGAGATCCTGCTCGTCTCGCAGGTCGCCGATCAATACCTCACGCTGCTCGCATTCGACGAGCAGATGCAGGTGACGCAGCAGACCGCAAAGACCGCGCAGGCCTCCTACGACATCGTGAAGCTGCAGTTCGACACCGGCACCGGCACCGAGCTCGCCTTGCGCCAGGCCCAGACCGTCGTCGAGCTGGCCCAGGCGAACTACGCGGCGCAGGTACGCGGCCGGGCGCAGGCCGAGAATGCGCTCGTGCTGCTGATCGGTCGGCCGTTGCCCGCCGACCTTCCGCCGCCGGTGCGCCTTGGGGCGCAGCCGATTCTCGCCGACATCCCGGAGGGCTTGCCGTCCGACCTGCTCACACGGCGTCCGGACATTCTTCAGGCCGAGGCGATCTTGCGCTCGGAGAACGCGAACATCGGTGCGGCGCGCGCGGCGTTTTTTCCCACCATCAACCTGACCGGCAGCCTAGGGACCGCCAGCGCGTCTCTCTCCGGATTGTTCGGCGGGGGCAGCACGTCCTGGTCGCTGATCCCGGCGCTCTCGGTCCCCATCTTCAATGCCGGAGCTCTCAAGGCCAGCCTCGACGTGGCGAAAATCCAGAAGGACATTGGCATCGCGCAGTACGAGAAGGCGATCCAGACGGCCTTCCGGGAAGTTTCGGATGGCCTTGCAGCGCGCGGGACCTATGACGACCAGGTTGCCGCGACCGAACGCTACACGGCGGCGCAGCAGCGGACGTTCGACCTTTCCACCTTCCGCTATCGAAACGGCGTCGACAACTATCTCACGGTGCTCACGGCGCAGATCGGCCTCTACGACGCGCAGCTCACGCTCGTCAGCACGCGGCTGCAGCGCCTCACCAACCTCGTCGACCTCTATCGGGCGCTCGGTGGCGGCTGGATCCAGACGACCGGCGATGAACCGCGGCCGGCCGACACTCTTGCGGCTGGCGCACCAATGCACGCGTCCGATCGATAAGCATGGCTACGCGCGAGCATCGCCTCTCCTCGGTGGAATGCATTCGCATTCAGTCCCCTGCCGAATACTCCAGACCCTCCCCCGGGGTGTTCGGCTTTTCAGGTCCATTGCTACGGCAATGGGCCTGCTTTCTCTTCAAGTGCACATGGCCGCGCAATGCATTGGCCACGGCACCGGGCAGCAGCCGTAAATGTTTGCATTGAATTCAAAGGACACTCCGACAAGTGACGGCGCCGCGCTTGTCGCCGGTTCACTCGGCACGTCATGGCTTCCCGGCGTGCTTAGCGTCGTCGCCGGCAGTACGGACATCATCGGCTTCCTTGGCCTTGGTGGCTTGTTCACCGCTCACATCACCGGCAATCTGGCAATCCTGGCGGCGCACGTCGCGAGCAGCGGTACAGCCGAGGTCGTGCAAATATTGTCGGTTCCGGTCTTCATTGTGGCAGTCGGTCTGACGAGACTGCTGGCCACCGGCTTGGAATCGGTCGGGCTCGCCACGCTGCGCCCCCTGCTTCTCCTGCAGTTCCTGCTTCTCGCCGGTTTTTTCGCGCTTTCTGTCGCTGCCGGTCCGCACCCGGACACGACTGCAACGAACGCCATTCTCGCGGGCATGATCGGCGTTTCGGCGATGGCGGTGCAAAATGCACTGGTGCAGATCTCGCTGGCGGGGACGCCCCCCACAGCGGTGATGACAGGCAACGTCACCCGCTTAACCATGGACGTTGCCGAAGTCCTGCTGGGGCGCGATCCCGACGCCGTGGCCAGCGCGCGTACCAGGGCGAAGCGTACCGCGCAGTCCATTGCGGGCTTCGCCGTCGGCTGCGGTCTCGGAGCGATGGGCGAGGTCGCAATCGGACTATGGTCGCTCGCTCTGCCCGCAGGTCTTGCGCTGCTCGCGCTGGCGATGGTTCTGCCGCCCGTCGCTTCCCTGAGGGGAAGACACTTTTCATTGCGCAGGAAAACCGATTAAGCAGATCCGAATCCCGATGCCACTTAGTTCACATAGGGAGCGTCCATGATGCCATGGGCAACCTCCACGCCAGCCCTCTCGGCGGCCTTTCTCGGTGCGCTTGTCGAAGCGGTCGAAGCGCTTACCATCGTGCTCGCCATCGGCACTGTTCGCGGCTGGCGTCCGGCAGGATCGGGTGCCTTCGCGGGTCTTGCGTTTCTTGCGCTGATCGTGATCGTACTCGGCCCGTTCCTCGATCGCGTTCCGCTGTCCGTCCTCCAACTCTTCATAGGCATTCTGTTGTTGCTGTTCGGCATGCGTTGGCTGAGAAAAGCGATCCTGCGCGCGGCGGGCGTCCTTCCCCATTATGATGAAACCAGGATATTCGCCACCGAAACGGCGGCATTGCGCGGGCAGGCTCGCCGCCTGGAGAAGCGCTTTGACTGGTTCGCCGCACTGGCGTGTTTCAAAGCAGTGCTTCTTGAAGGACTCGAGGTGGTATTTATCGTCATTGCCGTAGGCGCCGGCCGTGGTCTCCTGGGTCCTGCCAGCATTGGTGCGCTCGCCGCCTGCGCACTTGTCATTGCCGTCGGCTTCGTCCTGCGACTTCCACTCGCCCGCGTCCCCGAAAATACGCTCAAATTCGCCGTTGGCGTGATGCTGTCGGCGTTCGGTGTGTTCTGGACCGGCGAAGGACTTGGCGTGCCATGGCCGGGCGAGGACCTCGCCATCCTCGGCTTTGGGGCGCTGTTTCTGACGGTCGCGGTCATCGCTGTCGCGCTCCTGCGCCGGCCGATGGGCGAGGCCTCGTCATGAAGGCACTGATGAAGGTTGTTATCGAATTAATCGGCTTGTTCGTCGACGATGGCTGGCTGGCGCTGGCAATCATCGGCGTCGTTGCGGTAACGGCGCTCGTTGCCGCGCTCGCTCCGCATGATCCCGTGGCTGCCGGCGTCGTGCTGCTGGTCGGTTGTCCTGGCGTGCTTTTCGGCAACGTCATGAGAGCGCGACATCGCGGATTCGCGCATCCGAATCGTTAACGCTGAACCAGCGAACTATTTGCCTTCGATCAAGCGAGTTTCCAATTGACAATCTCATCAATGAACGGCGCACGCATTACTGGCGATGAAGCGGAAAATCGATTGTGGCTCCTTGCCAACCGGCATGTCACGGCAGTAAATTCGTATACTCTCGATCACCATGTCGACGTCGTCAGGGCGATATCCGCAATGGCAATGCAACCTTCGCCAAAAATCGTCTTTTTATCGCATACCGGATCCCGGAAGATGGAAGTGCCATGAAAATCCTGTGCGTGGAAGACAACGAGCGAGTGGCGCGCTTTGTGAAGAAAGGATTGATCGAAGCGGGACATACCGTGGATCACGCGGATAACGGGCGAGATGGCATGTTCCTCGCTGCCAGCGAGCCTTACGACGTGATAATCATGGATCGCATGCTGCCCGGGAATATCGATGGCCTGGGCATCATCGAAGCGGTGCGCAAGGCTGGGAACAAGACCCCGATCCTGATCCTGAGTGCCCTTTCCGATGTGGACGATCGCATCCGCGGTCTCAAGAGTGGCGGGGACGATTATCTCGTCAAGCCTTTTGCGTTCGGCGAGTTGCTGGCACGGCTCGACGCCCTTGTCAGGCGCTCGCAGGAGAGCAATGCGGAAACGACGCTGGTGGTCGATGACCTGTGCCTGAATCTCGTCTCGCGCAAGGTCACGCGCGCCGGTCAAGCCGTGATCCTTCAACCTCGTGAGTTCAAGCTTCTCGAATACCTGATGCGGCACGCCAATCAGGTGGTCACGAGAACCATGTTGCTTGAAAACGTCTGGGACTATCATTTCGATCCCCGCACAAACGTTATCGACGTCCACGTCAGCAAGCTGCGTCAGAAGATAGATGCGGGTTCGGAGCGAGCCCTGCTGCGCACCATCCGCAATGCAGGCTACATGTTGACGGCGGATGATTAGATTTCTGCGCTTTTCCGCCCTCAACCTCACGCTCGGTTACATTGTTCTGGGCATTGCGGTGCTCGCCTCGTTCGCCACACCCCTATGGATTGATTGGCGTCATGACATTCAGGCAGCGAGGATTGCGTCTATTCAGGAAGACTTCGAAAGGATGGTCGACATTTTTCGGAGAGAGGGCGTCAATGCCCTTGCTCGTTCGATAGATGAACAAGTGGGAACAAGGCTGGCATCCAACAGACTCGTGCTGTTCGCAAACCCTGCCTTTTCGCGCATTGCTGGCAATCTTACTGTCTGGCCCCCTGAGATTACCCAATCGTCCGGCATGTTCACGCTAACAATGGAACTAGGCGGTTCGACCGTACAAACGGTATTCATGCCCAGGACACTCCCCGGTGGATATAACCTTCTGGTCGGACGAGACGTCACCAGGTTTCAGCATCTGGAATCGCTGTTCAAGTTGGGGTTCGCGGGTGCAACGGGGATCATCATTCTGCTCGGAATTCTGGGCGGGCTACAAATTCGGCGTGTCCTTCTTTCCGAGGTACACGGCATCAGCCAGACCGCCTCTGCCATCGTCGAGGGAGACTTGTCCCGCCGTCTGCCGACGAACGGAGGGCGAGATGAACTGGACATGCTCGCACAAACGGTCAATCGCATGCTCGACCAGATCGAACAACTCGTGCATGGCGTTCGAAATGTTTCGAACGCGATTGCGCATGATCTGCGCACTCCGCTGGCGGAACTTCGCTCCCGACTGGAGGAGCTGTCCGTGACCCGGCCTTCCCCTGGCGAAACCTTTGCCGAAATCGAATCCGCGGTCGCCGATGTGGACCGGGTGATCGGAATCTTCCATGCCCTGCTACGCCTCGCCGAGATCGACACCGGCACGCGCCGTTCGGGTTTCGTTCAAGTCGATGTCGCCAGAATAGCTAGCGAGGCCGCCGAATTCTATCAACCCGTCGCGGAGCTCAAAGGAGTCATGCTCACCTTTGTTTCCTCAGGCGAGCTCACCGTAGCCGGCGATCCCCTCCTGCTCGCTCAAGCCATTGGAAACCTCATCGACAATGCGCTCAAGTATGCGCAGGAAGGGGGCGCGATCACGGTCCAGGCGATACGACGGTCGGATGGGGCCATTGAAGTCAGCGTCTCGGACGACGGTCCCGGCATCCCCGACGATGAGAAGCTTAAAGTAACCGAGCGCTTCTACCGCGGCGATGCGAGTCGTGGCACGGAAGGCGTGGGACTGGGGCTCAGCCTCGTGGCCGCTGTAGCAAAGCTCCACGGGGGCGTGTTAGAACTTACCGACAATCACCCAGGATTGCGGGCGACACTGATCATGTTTGCCGCTAACATCCATCCTAGCACTCTAACAGGACGCCTGATCCAACCAACGTAGCTTGTGGATTTTCGGCACTCCCCGTTGATCATATCAAGCGCGTCAACATTGCGCGGAATGAGGGCGCAGCCGGTCGAGCCGTTCGAGAATGCGGCCTGAACGGATAGACCTGAATGTAGGACAACATCGCATTGCCCGGTTTCTAAAGAAGGCTAGAATTAAGAAAAATGCCGGCGGAAACAAGCAGGCAATAAAAAACCAAACTGTCGGTCGATGTCGAGAACAGCAGCCCAGCACTACGCGCTCGTGATGCGTGACGCCAAGGACAACGTGTTCCTTGTCGCCGTCCGCGATTCTTCCCTTGTTGTAACTGCCGGTGGCATCGCTCACGACTGGCTTCCGATCGCCACTGGCTTCATCGACACGCGCTTTGCGAAAATCGTCGGCACGCTATTGTCCGATCTGGTTAGAAAAGCACAACAGGCGGGCAAGTTCATTTGACTGACGCGGCCAAATGAAGCAACGCATCACAGCGACTGCGCCAGCATCTTCGGACACAACCCGGAGTCAGGCATCGAGAGAACGGATTGCACGGCGGCACATGGCGGCGACCGTCGCCAGGCAATATCCCCATTCGGGCGTCGTTGAGATCGCAACCAAAATTCAACGATCCGCTGCAGGTCGAAAACGGGACGGTGTGTTGACCTATTCCTGGACAACATCGCGAGGAATATTCGTGGCGCTATAAACGCTCGTCAGAATTCTGACTAGGGTGGAGAATCATTTCGGTATCTGGAAGGTCAAGGTGATGATGTGCAGAAGTTACTAACCCTATGCCAGCCAGTTTGGTGCGATTGTTCGACCGCCACGCAAGACGCAGGAGCCATGGTTTTACGTATATTGGAATGCTGATTTTTATTGCCTTGATGGGCATTGTACTTGCCGGACCGGCACGGTCTGGAGTACGCAGAAGAAACGCGGGAATGGGCGCGAAGCACTTCGCTAAAACCATCGATGAATTGCTGCTCGACCGACGGTACCAACCTTGGCTATACAGCGGAATCCCAATGCAAAACCGGGTCGGTCTGAAATAAAAAACAGGATCAATTGACAGTTAAAATCAACACCGCGTATCGCGAGACTTTCCTGGCGGCAGTCTCGTCTATTTTGTGTTCTTATAATAATTGACTTCTTGTACTTTGCGCGGTACATTGTACTCTACAAGGTACAGGCGGGATGTCAGAAAAATCACGAAAAAGAATTCCTGCGGTCTTCTACTGCTCGTCAACCGGCACCGAGCCAGTGCGGGGCTGGCTTAAGAAATTATCTGCGGAGGACCGCCGCGTGATCGGGCTCGATATCGCAACGATTGAATTTGGCTGGCCGGTGGGAATGCCCGTCTGCCGCCCGATCGTCTCGCGCCGCGGCCTTTGGGAGGTCCGCAGCACGTTGAACGGGGGGCGCATCGCCCGTGTGCTGTTCTGCATCCATGGAAGCCAGTTGGTGCTTCTGCATGGATTCATCAAGAAGACGCAACAGACGCCGGACCGTGATCTGGATCTGGCGATGAAGCGAAAGAAGGAGATTGAACGATGAGCAAGAAACACATGGGCTCTTCCTTTGAGGACTTCCTCAAGGAAGACGGCACTTACGAAGAAATCACCACCCAGGCCATTAAACGTGTCCTGGCGTGGCAAATTGCCGAGATCATGAAGGCCCAGGGCATCAGCAAGCTGGAGATGGCGCGACGCATGCACACCAGCCGCAGCCAGCTTGATCGTTTCCTCGATCCTGACAATGACAAGGTGCTGCTGGAGACCGTGCAGCGCGCCGCGTCTGCGATCGGCAAACGGGTTTCTATTAGTCTCGAAGACACCGAACCCGCTCCGGTCTAGTAAATCAAGGCGGTTGTTTATTGAAATTGGGGCTGTCGGAAGTGAACATCAACAGGCTCGATTCCCCGACAGTAATCGTGGGGAGATTTTGGGGACTCGAGGGAACAACAGCGGGCAAAACAGCGCGAAATGGGGAACGGGCGGCGCTGTAGTTCTTAGTTAAAACAACAAATTGCGCCTGCAGGAAGAGCTACGAACCAAGGGGTCGTGGGTTCAAATCCTGTCCGGCGCGCAAGAAATATCGCGCTGCCGGCAGTCTGTGCAATTGACTCCCGAGCCTGCGGGCACAGGGTAGCCGTCAAGCGGCAGGTGGATTAGTTTTCTTGGACCATAGCTTCCCCGGACATCGGCAGCAGGTTTACCGGCCAAGCAACTCTGGCCGGCCAACGCTTCAGGCCTGCTCCATCGAAACCCACTCGAACATCGCGCGTGCGTAATCGTCTCCGCGCCGCATGAGGCGCACGCCGCGGAGGTATCGCGCCGACTCTTCCCCCGTCGCTTCATAGACGCGGCCCTCCTTCCAGCTTTCGGGCGGTAGCAGCAAAGTGGACTTTGGCGACACTGCGGAATCGACCGGCAGGATGATCGCGCGCACGAGGTTAAAACCAAATTGCCGCGCCGTTTCCTCCGTGTAGAGGCTCTCCTCGTCCTTCCCGACGAGCACGCGTAGCTGCACCGCCTGCGGAGCGCGGCTCAGGATGGCGATGTTGGCGCGCAGGCTGCGACCCAGCTCGGCATGCATGGAGCGGATTACGCCCAGCCAGCACTCGTCATCGCCGTGCATCAAAACACCGACGATGTCGCCGCATCGCGCCCAGTCGTACGATTGTTGCGAGATCTCCACCCCGAGTTCGTTGCCGCCGGCGTCCAGCAGGGTCCACGTTTCCGGTGCCTGCGGTGCATCATCGCCGTCTTCCGCCAGCGTCAACTCGATTGTGGCTGATCGGGCGCGCGAAAGGTGCTGCCAGATCCCTGAGTAGCGATGAACGACATGTAATGTGCCCGTCGCCTCCGAGCGGGCGGGCGGCAAGTACGGGGACGTGGCGCTCCAGAACGCGAGCAGATGCTGAATAGCCGAGACTTGCACGTGCGGGGCGATGTCCCTGCCGAACGCTGGGATGTCCGCGGTCGTTGCTATCGCCAACTGTTTGTAGAGTCGCTCCAGGGTATTGAATGCTGCTCCTGCGCCGAAATAGCGGATTTCGGTATCCGTACCCGGCGGCTGGCCGGCCGCGCGGCATGGCGGGCGGTCGCTCGCCGGAGCGAAGCAGAATGGACCATCGGTGGCGCCGCGCGTGCGCAGCGTAAAATCTCCCCGCAGTTGCGCGATCACCCGGTCGGCCACTTCGATTTGCTCAGGCGCCATCATATCCGGCACGCTTGACTGCAGCATCAGCAGCCGCAGTAACTCCTGCGTCACGCTCGTCAACGTCTTGTGGGCAGCGTGCATGCATACGGGCGTCGCTGCGCAACCCGCCTTCTCCGCATCGCCATATACGGCATATGCCAACTGCCACAGCTTCGGTGGAACGCTCAGGTAGCGGACGAGGCAGATTTTCGCCAGCGTTCGACAGGCATCAAGGCCCCGTGCCGCGCCAGCCGCACCCAGAAGGTGGAGCGACGGATTGGCCGTTGCTTCATTCAGCAGAAGTCTGGCGGATGTGCAGAGCGCAGCCGTCAACATCTTCTGATAGTTGATGAGGGCGTTCCAATCCGCCTCCCGCGTTGGCTGCTTGTCGGCGGTTTTAGTGAGAAATTGCGCCAGCAGCGGGGACAGGTGCGCGTCTCCCGCTTCCTGGATCAGCGACAGGTTATGGCTGCGGGCTGTTTCGTCGTGGCTGGATGCAGCCTGGAGCTTGTCAAGCCGACCGCGCAGGCTATCAAGCGCAGTAACTGGATCGGCTCCGCGCAATTCGGGGAGTAGTTTCGCTGCCGAGGCCGGATCGGGCATCGGATGGTCCGCATGACCATCGTCTTTTCTGATCCAGTTCATTGGCAATGCGCTCTCCCGCCTGCATGAATCCGTTCGGGGGACTACTCCCGCACGGACGATTCGGGAATGCACTAAGTAAAAAATCATTATAGCTCTGAGGATGGCGACGCGAGCGTGCGGCGGGAGCGGCAGGCTGGGAATATTTCGCGCAGTAACCGTGCGATTTGTTGTCACGTGGCGACAAAATTCAATGCTGCGAGGCGCCTGCACGCGCCGTTCCCCAGCGATTGCGGGAACGTAGATACTTGTTCGGGAATCTCTGCGAAACCCTCGATCGGAGCCCCTGCGTCATCAAGGTTCACTCTGACGTGAGGGAAGTTGGTTCGAGCTCTTGTCGGGGACCCGATTGGAACTCGAACGCGGTTAGCTAATCGATCGAAATAGCCTCAACCCAGTGCCCAGATTCATCCTGTCCAGCGCGCCAGTACATCAAACGGTTAGATGCGAAAGCGTCTAGCCGTTTTTCATTTGCGTGGGGACTTTATGGGGACTTGTCTCCCCGCGAGCTTCCCTTGCAATCATTGCCAGGCTTCGATTCGTCCGACTGCGCTCATCGG
>JACQAP010000006.1 GCA_016194905.1 Betaproteobacteria bacterium | reverse complement strand
TCTCAAAGCTTCTTCACAGGACAGGCGTCCCTCCATCCCGAAGGACAAAAGAACCGGGCGATCACCCTCGACCCGTTCCCGTGCAGCGCCCCAAAACCACGAAGCACCCACACGCATCGGCTGTTTAGTTTGTTAAAGAGCGGTTGGTTGCGGGGGCAGGATTTGAACCTACGACCTTCGGGTTATGAGCCCGACGAGCTGCCAGACTGCTCCACCCCGCGACCGGATCGAAATTAGACGTATCAAATTTCGAGAAGCGGAATTATAGCAATCCGCAAAATCTTCAGTCAACCTACACCGGAAAACAGTACGCCTCGCGAGCCTCAATCCTCATTGATCCAGTCTAGGATAGGCTGCCATTGTTCGAGATCCTTCCCGCTCAGATATCCGGGTAAATCGAATAAGCTCAGACCATTGAATGCCGCATTGACGTAGATCTGTGTGTCACGCAGATAGGCCAGGACCGGTAGCTTGAACTGCGCAAGGAACGCTTCGAGCGTCGCGGCCGCTCGCGTTCGCGGGTTCACTCGCATGCCCACAACGCCAATAAAGGTTTTGTGCTTCCGAACCGTCTTCTCCTCCAGCAGCGTCTGCAGAAATGCACTGGTCGCCGCCATATCAAATACCGAGGGCTGTATGGGAACGATGATTTTGTGCGCAATTTTTAGCGCATGTGCCAGATTTTTGCCATGCAGGCCGGCCGCCGAATCCAAGATCAGCCAACTGGAGCCGCGTGGAATCGCCGATTCCTCGTCATCTTTGGCATCCAGCCTGTGAATGACGGGACGATTCGCGGGTCTCATGGCAAGCCACGTGAGCGACGATTGCTGGCGGTCCAAGTCCCACAGGAATACTTTCTGTTTTCTAACCGCAAGCGACCCTGCCAGATTGGTCGCGAGGGTTGTCTTTCCAGATCCGCCCTTGGGGTTGGCGATGAGGATGGCTTTCATATTGTTCTCCGCGAATCAGCCATGCGCTCCGGCGCAATCAACGGCCGCCAAGGAGCCGTCAAAAAATCACGCCGTATCGGCCCGTCGTTCGTGTTCGGCAGGCGGAGTCCCGGGCTCATCCCCAATCACTCGCCGTGTAGTCGTCTCCGCATGCTCCAAATGCTCGATCTGATCCGTGACCGGTTCGGTTTCGACCAATGCGCCCAAATCCTCCAGGGGCGGCAATTCGTCCAGAGAACGCAGATTCAAGTCGTCAAGAAACGCGCGCGTTGTCGAATAAAGCACTGGGCGACCTGGCACCTCGCGATGTCCAACCTCGTCGATCCAGCCCCGCGCCTCGAGCGCCTTGAGAATTCCGCTGGAGACGACAACACCGCGAATCTCCTCGATATCCCCCCGCGTGACCGGTTGGCGGTAGGCGATGATCGCAAGTGTTTCCAGCACCGCCCTGGAATATTTTGGCGATCGTTGAGGGTTCAGGCGATCCAGAAATTTCTGATATTCCGGGCGTACCTGGAAACGCCAACCGCTCGCGACATTGGCGAGTTCTACGCCCTTCTCGGCCCAATCGGCACGCAATTCTTCCAGTACACGGCGCAGCACGTCGGCCGCGATTTCTTCGGCGAAGAGTTTCCTGAGATCTGCGACCGGAAGTGGTTCAGTACTGCTCAGCAGTGCTGCTTCCAGTACGCGTTTGACTTGAAGGGGATTAGACAGCGGCAAGTCCATGATTTAACTTTACGTAAATGGGCGAAAAGGCACCCTGCTGAGTGACCTGTACGAGAGTCTCGCGGGCAAGTTCAAGTATGGCAAGAAAGGTAACCACCAGGACCGGCACTCCAACATCGGCGTCGAAAAGATCTTCGAAGCGGACAAATCGCAGATTCTGCAAATTGCGCAGAATTCTGCTCATATGTTCGCGTACCGACAATTGTTCCCGCGTAATCCGATGATGCCGCGTCACGCGCGCCCGCGCGACCAAACCCAGCCACGCATTGCGCAAATCATCCGGATCGACCCTGGGTAGCCGCTGCTCGACTTCCTTGTCCAGCCATATCTGAGCCAGCGAGAAATCCCGACCTACCTGCTGCATTTCATTGATTCCTTGTGCGGCCGCCTTCATACGTTCGTACTCGAGCAGTCGGCGTACCAGTTCGGCGCGCGGGTCCTCTTCCTGCGCGCCGGTCTGAACGGGCCGTGGCAGTAGCATGCGCGATTTGATCTCGATCAGGAGCGCCGCCATCAGCAGGTATTCTGCCGCCAATTCGAGCTGATTGGCCCGCATAGCTTCCACATAATCCATGTATTGCCGGGTGAGGCTGGACATCGGGATGTCCAGAACGTCGAGGTTGTGCTTGCGGATCAGATAAAGCAGCAGATCCAGCGGCCCTTCGAACGTATCCAGAAAAATGCGCAGTGCGTCCGGCGGAATATACAAATCTCCCGGCACTTCGAGCACCGGCTCTCCGCGGACGAGTGCGAACGGCTGGACAGAAATTTCGACAGTCATATTTTTATATGAAACAGGGCTTAGTCAGCCACCGCGGAACTACAGAGCCGGTGCGGACCGAGAACACGGCCGGCAACTCTGATCAAGTGTCGAATTATCGGTCAAAACCGGGACGCTAGCCAGCCGGGAAGATGTTCCCGGTTGCTCACGCGTGAACTACCCCTTCTTGAAACTGAGCTTGCTTCCGCTCATCGATACGCGAATGACGTCCTTGGGCCCAAAACGGCCTTCAAGGATCTCCTTGGCCAGCGGGTTCTCTATCGCGGACTGAATCGCGCGCTTTAGCGGGCGCGCGCCGAAAATCGGGTCGAAGCCCACCGCAGCCAGTTCCGTGAGTACCGCGTTATCCACCTCGAGCTTTATCTCCATTGCTGCGAGCCGCTTTTCGAGATAACCGAGCTGATTCTTTGCGATCGACTTGATGTGGTTTTCATCGAGTGCATGGAACACCACGACCTCGTCGATGCGGTTGATGAATTCCGGACGGAAGTAAGTCTTGACCTCGCCCATCACCGCCAGTTTGATCACCTGGTAGTCGTCGCCGGTCATTTGCTGGATCATCTGCGAACCAAGATTCGAGGTCATGACGATCACCGTGTTCTTGAAGTCCACGGTGCGTCCTTGCCCATCCGTCATGCGGCCATCGTCAAGTACCTGAAGCAATACGTTGAACACATCCGGATGCGCCTTCTCGACTTCGTCGAGCAGGATGACCGAATAGGGCTTGCGACGAACCAACTCAGTCAGGTAGCCGCCCTCTTCATAGCCCACATAACCGGGCGGCGCGCCGATCAACCGGGCCACCGAGTGCTTCTCCATGAACTCGGACATGTCGATACGGATCAGATGATCCTCCGAATCGAACAAAAACGAAGCCAGCACCTTGCACAACTCAGTCTTGCCCACTCCGGTCGGCCCCAGAAACAGGAAGGAACCGTACGGCCGGTTCGGGTCGGAAAGTCCTGCACGCGAGCGGCGGATTGCATCCGACACCATCTGAACCGCCTCGTCCTGGCCGATCACGCGCTCATGCAGCCGCTCCTCCATGTTCAGCAGTTTTTCACGCTCGCCCTGCAACATCTTCGAGACTGGAATTCCGGTCGCTCGCGACACCACTTCGGCGATTTCCTCCGCGCCGACCTCGGTGCGAAGGAGTTTGTGTTGCGGCTTGCCCGTTGAGCTTTCCGCCTTCTTGAGCTGCGATTCCAGCTGCGGAATCTTGCCGTACTGAAGCTCGGAAACCTTCTGCCAGTCGCCCTTACGCTTGGCGGTTTCCATCTCCAGCTTCAGCTTCTCCAACTCTTCCTTGATGTGTTGCGAACCCTGTACCTGGGCTTTCTCGGCTTTCCAGATCTCTTCGAGGTCGCCATATTCGCGCTCGAGTTTGTTGATTTCGTCCTCGATCAGCGCAAGGCGTTTTCGCGAGGCTTCGTCCTTCTCCTTCTTCACCGCTTCCCGCTCGATCTTCAACTGGATGATCCGGCGATCGAGTCTATCCATCTGTTCCGGCTTGGAATCGATTTCCATCTTGATGCGGGCCGCCGCTTCGTCGATCAGATCGATTGCCTTGTCAGGCAGAAAGCGGTCGGTGATGTATCGGTGCGAAAGCTCCGCTGCAGCCACGATCGCCGGATCGGTGATTTCCACGCCGTGATGCAATTCGTACTTCTCTTTCAAGCCACGCAAGATGGCAATGGTGCTTTCAACTGATGGTTCGTCGACCAGCACTTTCTGAAAGCGGCGTTCCAGCGCAGCGTCTTTTTCGATGTATTTGCGATACTCGTCGAGTGTGGTTGCGCCGACGCAGTGCAGTTCGCCGCGGGCCAGTGCCGGTTTGAGCATATTGCCCGCGTCCATGGCACCCTCGGCCTTGCCCGCACCGACCATCGTGTGGAGTTCGTCGATGAATACGATGGTACGGCCTTCTTCCTGCGAGAGTTCCTTGAGCACGGATTTAAGCCGTTCCTCGAATTCTCCCCGGTACTTGGCACCTGCCAACAACGCTGCCATGTCGAGGCTGAGAACGCGCTTGCCTTTCAGCGACTCCGGCACTTCTTCGTTGATAATGCGCTGAGCCAGGCCTTCAACGATCGCGGTCTTCCCCACGCCAGGTTCGCCGATGAGCACGGGATTGTTCTTGGTTCGGCGCTGCAGGATCTGGATCACTCGCCGGATCTCGTCGTCGCGGCCGATCACCGGATCGAGTTTGCCAACGCGGGCGCGCTCGGTCAGGTCGAGGGTGTATTTCTCTAGCGCTTCGCGCTGCCCCTCGGCTTCCTGGCTTTGCACACCTTGCCCGCCACGCACGGCCTCGATTGCCTGCTCGAGTGCTTTCTTGCTGACACCATGACTCCTGAGCAGCTTCCCGATCTCGCCCTTCTCCTCCGCTAATGCGAGAAGGAAGAGTTCAGATGCGATGAACTGGTCGCCGCGCTTCTGGGCTTCCTTGTCGGTCACATTCAGAAGATTGCCCAGCTCACGGGATACGCTGACTTCGCCCCCCTGGCCCTCCACTTTCGGCAGACGGCTGATGGAAGCACGCAAAGCTTCCTGCAAAGGCGCCACATTGGCGCCGGCGCGCGCGAGAAGAGAAGGGGTTCCGCCATCGTCCTGCTCCAGCAGTGCCAGGAGCAAGTGTTGCGGTTCGATATAGGGGTTATCTTGACCTACCGCCATGCTTTGGGAATCGGCGAAGGCCTGCTGGAACCGGGTGGTAAATTTATCGAAACGCATCGTGCGTCCTTGATATGGGTCGATATAAGTGGTTGCCGCCTAGATTGGGCGACTTCCGGCGGATTTCAACACGCTGTAGCCGTTATGAACGTGAGCGGACAATGACATTGCCGCGCAGCCGGAAAACTGGCAGATTTAGCCCTCCTCTTTCTTCCTCAAATCCATGCTCATATCCAGATCTTGCGTAACGATTCTGCTGGCCGCCTTGCCGCTGATCGCCCGGGCGGACCAGACAACGGAGGCCCGCGCACTAGCCTCTCAGATGATCCAGCAGCTCGGCACCGCGCTAAAGAAAGAACTCGCCGCCAACGGTCCGGACGGCGTCGTTTCGGTCTGTCGCGATATGGCGCCAGCGATCGCCGGAGAATTGTCCAGAAAATCGGGCGGGCGTGTCGCGCAGGTCAGCCTAAAAAGCCGCAATCCGTTGCTGGGAGACCCCGACGTCTGGGAGCAGCAGGTATTGGCCGAATTCGATCGCAGGGCGGCCGCCGGAGAGAAAGTCGAGTCCCCGGAATATTCAGAGACGACCGAGGAGCCGCGCGGGCGTTACTTCCGCTATATGAAGGCACTCCCGGTGCAGCCCTTGTGTTTAACCTGTCACGGTACAGCGAAAATTATCCCCGATCATGTCAGAACGAGACTCGCGATCGAATACCCCCGCGACCGCGCCACCGGCTACGGGCTTGGGCAGGTACGCGGCGCAGTAACCATCAAGCAGCCGGCAGGGACCGCTCAGTGATATTCTGCCAACTTTCGACTCGGACCCTCCCGCTTACACCTGCCTGTTGACAGACATGCCGTCGCGACAAGCCGACATCGCGCAGGTCAAGCCGACGTTGTAACGGGCTGTCCGAGTTCGTTCTTGATCTTCGGATAAGGGTAAAGCATGTTGAACGCAATGCTCTGGTTGGCGGATTCGACTATACGCACATGCTCGCGCCGCAGTTCCCGCGCGTGCCGGCAGCCGCAGGAGTGCGCGATCATGTCGATTTCCTTGTTCATGTTGGACACGTAGTTCGCGACACGCTGATACTTCTCCTGCACAACCAGGCCACGCTGCAATCGCTTGTTGTGCGTGGTTATCCCGGTCGGGCAGGTATTCGTGTGACAGCGCAGCGCCTGAATGCAGCCAAGGGCGAACATAAAGCCGCGCGCAGTGTTGATGAAATCCGCGCCTGCACACAATGCCCACGCGGCTTTTGCCGAAGTCACCAGCTTGCCTGCTGCCACGACCCGAATGCGCTGTTTGAGCCCGGATTCCATCAAGGCATCCACGACCCTCGGCAAACCTTCAGCGATCGGCAGGCTCATGTGATCGGCGAGCGCTTGCGGGGTAGCGCCGCTGCCGCCTTCTCCGCCGTCGATAATCAGAAAATCCGGCGCCGCCTGGAGGCCGCGCCTCAATACGGCATTGCATAAATCGTTGATGAATTCCCAGCCCCCGATCGCAGTCTTCACGCCTACCGGTCGACCGGTCAAGTCGCGAATCATGACAATCCGGTCGAGCAGATCGTCGACATTGGCAATATCCCGATGACGGTTCGGGCTGATCGAATCCTGGCCTGCCGGAATACCGCGAATCTCAGCGATCTCGGCCGTTACTTTCGATCCCGGCAATACGCCGCCCTTGCCGGGTTTTGCTCCCTGCGACAGCTTGATCTCGAATGCCTTGACGACTTTCCCGAGATCTTTGGCGCGTGAAAGCGAGAACGTCCCGTCGTGATCCCGAATGCCATAGTTGGCCGTACCGACTTGCATGATTACATCGGCATTACCCTCCAGATGATAAGGGGACAATCCGCCTTCCCCGGTGTCGAGCCAGCATCCCGCTATTTCCGCTCCGCGAGACAATGCCTGAACTGCGGGCTGGGAAATGGCGCCAAAGCTCATGCCGCTGATGTTGACGATCGAGCGTGCCTCGAATGGAAACCGGCAATATCCTTCTCCGATCATCAACGGCGGCGTCGGTAGCCGATCTTCTTCCAATACCGGGAACGGGGCATTGACAAAAATGATCGAGCCGGGCTCACGCAGATCGAAGGTCGAACCGAAGCCGATGATGCCGCCTTCGTTTTTCGCCAGCCGGTAAACCCATCCCCTTGTAGCGCGATTGAAAGGCATCTCATCGCGGTCGCCGGCAAAGAAATACTGGCGAAAATACTCACCCTGCTTTTCGAAAAAATAGCGCAGGCGACCGATCAGCGGATAGTTGCGCAGCACGGTGTGCTTCTTCTGCGTGATGTCCTGGACGAACCAGAACAGCAGCAGACCGATCAACGCAAAACCGAGAATCGTTCCGATCCCGTAAGACAGAATACCCATGAATCCCGACATCAACGCCTCCCCGCCGTGTCAGAGTAAAATGCCGCCTCCATCATAGGGGAAAGACTTGGACTTGGCATCCGCAATCCGCGAAGACGTCCAGCGAGCCCTGGCCGAGGACATTGGCACAGGCGATGTAACGGCCAGACTGGTGCCTCCATCCGAAAAAGCACATGCGCGCGTAGTCACGCGCGAAGCGGCGATGCTGAGCGGGACGGCCTGGTTCGAGGAATGTTTCCACCAGATTGATCATGACGTCGAGATTCACTGGAATGCGCGAG
Source organism: Betaproteobacteria bacterium (assembly GCA_016194905.1). Classification (NCBI taxonomy): domain Bacteria; kingdom Pseudomonadati; phylum Pseudomonadota; class Betaproteobacteria; species Betaproteobacteria bacterium. The sequence goes on along the minus strand of JACQAP010000006.1, from coordinate 792 downwards.
ACGGTGATCGGCTCGTACGCGGCCAAGTTGTGTGCGAAATAGACGGCCGCGCGCGCAGCCTGTTAACCGTCGAGCGCAGCGGCCTCAATTTTCTGCAAACATTGTCGGCTGTGACGACAAAAACCCGCGCGTTCGTCGATGCCGTAGCCGGTACGAAGGCCGCCATCCTAGATACCCGAAAAACACTTCCTGGATTGAGATATGCACTCAAGTACGCGGTGCGCTGCGGAGGTGGCACCAATCACCGCATGGGCCTTTATGACGGCGTGCTCATCAAGGAAAATCATATTGCCTCAGCCGGCGGTATCGGTCCGGCGCTCGAGCAAGCGAGGAAGGTTGCGCCGGATATCCCAACGGAAATCGAAGTCGAGGACGTTGGGCAACTGAAGGAAGCCATCGCGGCGGGCGCAAAGCTGATACTGCTGGATAATTTCGATCTCGCCGGTTTTCGCGAAGCAGTCAGGGTCACGGCGGGTCGCGCCGCCCTCGAAGCTTCGGGAGGAATCAATCTGGAAACGGTACGGGCTATCGCCGAAACCGGCGTCGACCGCATCTCGATCGGATCGCTGACCAAGGACATCCGCGCAGTGGATCTGTCGATGCGTTTCGTCGCAGCCTAATTCGGTTTGCGCGCAACGAAATCAACTCAGGCCGTCATGGCACTACCTTAAGCCGCAAGGAGTGCGAGGAAATAGGGTGGCTGAGAGCCTCGCGTTGTTAAGATGGTGGTGTCTGAAGTCACCGTCCATACAAGGAGGATCAGCCATGTGTGAAGATAGCAAAAAAACGCCT